>NZ_JBGCCU010000009.1:300000-376573 GCF_041261445.1 Catenulispora sp. EB89 | reverse complement strand
CGGTCGGCGTTACGGGTGCCGTCGGCCAAGGTCACCACCACATCGACATCGATGATCCGCACTGGCAGGGCACCCAGCCGGGACAGAAACGAGCCATCGGACAACCGGGCCAGCACCGGCGGGTTGCGGGCAGCGGTGGCCCGGTAGAGGAACTGCGCGCCGGTGCCTGCCAGCTCGGCTGCGAAGTCATCGGAGTCGAACCCGCGATCGCACAACACCAGCATCTTGTCGTTCAGCAGCGGCAGCAGCCGCACCGCCCAGTCACGCTCATCAGTGCCGACCGGCCCGAACACCGCGCCCAACAGCCCCCGGGTCCCAGTCTCACACAACACCATCAGCACCAGATGCGGGTATCCGGACCAGCCCTGCCAATACCTGATCTTCCCCAGCCAGCCGCGGTTGCGCACCGAATCAGGGGTCTGCAGCGACAAACAACCGTCGAAGGCCACCGTGCGCCAGCGCCGGTAGGACACCCCGGGCGTGTTCGGGGTCGCCAACGGCCCGGCCACAGCCTCGAACAGCGCCTTGAACGGCGCCGCCCCCAGCCGACGCCGCAGATCCCGCAACGCCTTCTCCGAGGTCCGCACCCGCAACCCGGCAGGCAGGCCCGCGCACAGCTTGCCGAACACCTTCACATAGCCCAGCGGCCGAAACAGACACAGCGCCAACACGAAATACACCCCCACCCGCGACGGCAGGACCCGCACCCGCTGCTGCACACACCCGGTATCGGCCAACACCGCATCCACCAACTCCAACGGCAGGAACTGCGTCAGCTCCCCCAAATGCCCCGGCGCGAACACCCCCGCCGCCACCTCGATCGACCGATCCAGGCGCACCATGGCAGACTCAGACACGACGAGACCTCCGATCCCAGGTTCCCTAGACAAGAACCGGCATATCAGAGGTCTCGTTCACTCTATAAACCCACAGCTCACAGCCCCACTTGACAACACCACCAAAACCTTAACTACGCGGCATTGGCCCGGACTGGCGGGGTCAAGCCGAACGAAACCGCACCACAGCAGCAGCGATGCGGCTTTACCCCGCCAGGCCGGGATGGTTCCCTTTAGGGCGACGACAGCGACGAGGGATCCGGGACGAGGCGACCAACACTCGGACCGCCGCCGAGGCGGGGGGTTGGGGATCCCTCAGAGTCTCGAGTGCCCCCGCCGGAGGCGCCTGCCTTTGACTTCAGGCACCCACCACGCCCGACGATTGCCGCCTACGCAACGCGTGCGCAGTGACTCGGACCCGTGCGCGGTCGTGGACACCTACTCCGCCAGCCGCCAGCGAAACCTGCGGCACACCACCGAACTGCGTCCCCCAGCCAGGTCACCAAACCTTAGGCGAAGCCGTCAAAAAACGCCTTTGACTGTCAACCCACGAACAAACCGCACTGCACGCCCCCACGCCACCCCAGCCACCCACACCCACAAGCCGGAGCGCCCCAAATACAGAGACAGCGCCTCGTCAGACGGCCGCAGTCTGCCGTCCCCGCGTCGGCCGGGGCAGCAGCCGCCAAAGCCGCCCGCACGCGATGGTCCCGGCCAGCCAGAGCACGTACACCACCGGCGTCCACGCGCCGCCGGAGTGCGAGACGCCGCTCGCGTCGACGGTGAACGTCAGCGGGCTTTGCAGGTAGCTGACGCCGGTCCACGTGAAGATGCCCGAGGTTCCGTGCGCCGCGGCAAGGCCGTTGCCGTAGGCGTTGGCGGCTTCGCTGAGGACGTAGTTCAGCAGCAGCGGCACCAGGGCGGCGAAGTAGGCGGCGGCGACCCAGGAGTGGTGCGGGCGGTCGCCGTACTCGGCGCCGAGGTACTCGCGGGCCAGGGCGCCGCTGCTGCCGATGCGGCGCAGGGCTTCGCGGGTGCCCTGGTCGGCCGCGGCTTCCAGGAGATTGGCGCGGACCTCGCGGCGCTTGGCGATGCGCGAGGCGCGTGGGAGGTCGTAGAGGCGCTGGTCGAGGGTCCAGACCAGGCGTTCGATGCGGATCCGGTCGAGCGGCGTCAGCTTGTGCGGCATCAGGAGGTGCCTTTCTCGGGCGGGTCGGGAAGCGGACGAGCCAGGACGGCCTCGACCCCGGCCACGTGCCGCGCCCAGGCGGCGCTCGCGGCGTGCAGGGAGTCGAGGCCGGTCGAGGTGAGCCGGTAGTACTTGCGGGCCGGGCCGCTGGGGGAGGGCACCAGCCGGGTGGCCAGGCGTCCTTCCCGCTCCAGGCGCGTGAGCGCCGGGTAGACCGTGCCCTCGAGCACGTCGGCGAAGCCCGCCGCCTGCAGGCGCTGCGCCACCTCGTAGCCGTAGGACTCCTTCTCGGCCAGCAGGTGGAGCAGCACCATCGACAGCACGCCCTTGAGGAGCTGAGGGTCATGGCTGGTGGTCACGACTACTAGACTGCGCCAACTACTAGGCATAGTCAAGTAGTAGGGCCCAGCGATATCCCGACGCCTCGACGGCGACGTGTCAGGCGGTCAGTTGATGTCGAACTCGTTGCCCTCCGGGTCCTTCATCCCGACCGCGTAGTGGTCCAGGCCGTCCTGCTCCAGGACGACGGTGATCCTGGCGCCCAGAGCCACCAGCCGCTCGGCCTCGGCGTCCACCAGCTGCCTCCGCCTCTCGATAGGGTTCGACCGCCCGCCGCTGGCGTGGATGTCGAGGTGCAGCCGGTTCTTCACCGCCTTGGGCTCGGTCACCACCTGGAACCAGATCGCGGGCCCGCCGCCCTGCGGATCGCTGATCCGGTCCGCACCGCCGAGGAGTTCCTCCTCCGGCACCCCGAGCTCGCGGTAGAAGTCACTCCAGGTCGCGAACCCGGCCGGCGGCGGCGCGAGTTCGTAGCCGAGCGCGGCGGCCCAGAAGCGCGCCATGCGGTCGGCGTCGGTACAGTCGATCACCAGCTGGTAGCGGACGGCCATCGGAATCCTTTCCTCGGCCACGGGGTTCTCTGCACCACGTGGCATTCCGCACCATGGTGTCCTCCACCTCCGACACCCCGGGGCCGCTCGTCTCCCGGCCCCCGGCCCCCTGGCTTCCGGGCCCGGGTATCCACCAGGGTTCACCCCTGGGGTGATCGGCCCGCGTTCGGCGGAATGGTTGTCGGCGGATGCCGACCGGCATGCCGCTGGCGCGAGGGAGCGGACAAGACGATGGTGGATTTCAAGCTGGAGGTCGTGGTACTTCCGGTTTCCGACGTGGACCGAGCCAAGGATTTCTACACGAAGATCGGCTTCCGCGAGGACGTCGACCACTCCGGGCCCGGCGGCTTCCGGGTCGTGCACCTGACCCCGCCCGGGTCGGCGGCCTCGTTCATCATCGGCACCGGCGTCACCGACGCGGCGCCGGGGTCAGAGCGCGGGGTGCACCTGGTCGTGGCCGACGTGGTCGCGGCGCGCGCCGAGCTGGTCGCGCACGGCGTCGAGGTCAGCGAGGTGTTCCACGACGCCGGCGGCGTCTTCCACCACGCCGGCACCGCCGACCGGGTCGCGGGCCCGCACCCGGAGCGGCAGTCGTACGCGTCCTTCGCCTCCTTCACCGACCCGGACGGCAACGTCTTCGTCCTGCAGGAGGTCACCGTGCGCCGCCCCGGCCGGGGCGACTACGTCGTCTACAGCTCGACCGCCGACCTCGAGGCCTGAGGTCCGTGGATTCCATCGGCATGGCGATGGTGGGCCGGCAGGCCGAGCAGGCCGAGCTCGCGGCGTTCGTCAAGGCCGCCGCGGGCCAGGCGCTGGTCCTGCGCGGCGAGACCGGCGTCGGCAAGAGCGCGCTGCTGGGCCTGGCCGCCGACCTGGCCGAGCAGGAAGGCCACCTGGTCGTTCGAGCAGCCGGGCTCGACGCTCCGCAGGAAGCGCCGACCGCGTTCGCGCAGGCTGTTGTCGATGCGGATCACCTGTGAGCGAGGTACAGGCGTCGGTGTCGCGGCAGTCGGTGCCGCAGGCCGCGCAGGACCTTCGGGGCCGGTTGTGTGGAACCGGCCGCGGCAGCCGCCGCTTTCCGCTATTCGACAGTAATATCCCTACTTTCAATATGCGTAACAAGCGGCCAAAGCCGATGCCTGCCATAGTGGGGACATGGCCAAGCGCACCTACACCTCGACCGTCCGGGCCGCGGCGGCACAGGAGACCCACGCCGCGATCCTGAAAGCCGCGGAGAGCCTGTTCGTGGAGCGGGGTTACGTGCGCACCACCGTTGCTGGCATCGCCGAGCGCGCCGGAGTGGCCCTGAACACGGTCTACACCAGTGTCGGCGGCAAGCCGGCCATCGTGGAGGCGCTGGCCGTCGAGGGCACGGAGGACGAGGAGGTCCAGGCCGCCCTCGCCGCCGTCCACGACACGAACGACCCGGCGGAAGTCTTGCGCCGGACGGCCGAGAGCACCGGTGCCATCACCCGCCGCCACGACGCGATTCTGACGGTCCTGTTCGACAACGCGACCGCCGACCCCGCGGTGGCGGCGGCGGCCGACCAGGCGGTGAAGCGCTACCGCGACCGCCTGCGGGTCATCGCCGAGCACCTCGTGTCCCTGGGTGCGGTCGAGACGGACGTGGCCCGCACCGAGCAGGTGCTGTGGTTCTACTTCGGGCAGTCGGCGTGGAAGACGGTGCGCGGCTTCGGCTGGAGCTGGGCCGACAGCGCCGCGTGGTTGGCGGAGCAGGCTGCTGCGTCGTTGTTGGGTCCGAAGGCTCAGGAAGCTCAGTAGGCGCCGCCCGCGGCCTCCACCAAAGCCGCCGTCACCGACCGCACCACGTTACGGCGACCGCGCTTCACCAGGCGCCGCGGAGCTCACCGCTGACCAAGGGCCCCGCCGAGTTCACGCCGGGAGGTGATCCCCTCCTTGGCGAAGACGTTGCGCAGATGCCATTCGACCGTGCGCGGGCTCAGGAACAGCTGCGCGCCGATCTCAGCGTTCGAATGCCCGGCGGCGGCGAGCCGGGCGATCTGCGCTTCCTGCGGCGTCAGGACCGGGGCGCCGACCGTGCGCTTGCGGACGGTCTCGCCGGTGGCGAGCAGTTCGCGGCGGGCGCGTTCGGCGAACGCCTCCATGCCGATCTCGACGGCGGCCGTGTGCGCGGTGCGGAGCTCGTCGCGGGCCTGCGTACGCCGGTTCTGCCGACGCAGCCACTCGCCGAACAGCAGCCGGGTCCGGGTCGCGAAGGACTCCAGTCCGCCGTGCGTGAAGTGCTCGACGGCCTCGCGGTACCGGTCCTCGGCCAGCTTGGGCGCGCTGGTGAGCGCGTCGGCCAGGGCATGGGTGCCGAGCGCCCACGGCGTCCCGGCCTTGGCCCAGTCCGACAGCCTCTCGCCGGCTTCGGCCGCCACCGCCGGTTCGCCGGCGCGGGTCGCGGCCTCGACCAGTTCGCCGAGCGTGCAGTAGTGCGTGGCAAAGTCCTGATGCTCCAGGCCCCGGTTCGCCGCCTGCATCGCGGCCGGGTAGTCGCCCGAGCCGTTGTGCAGCACGGCGCGTGCGTACGCGGCCTGGCCGATCAGCCGTCCCAAGCCGTGCTGCTCGCCGTCGCGTTCCATGGATTCGGCAAGTTCCAGCGCCGACTGCTTGTTGCCTCTATATGCCGCGACCGTGGCCTTGCCGGCTCGGTACGTCGACGTCGACGTCGCCAGGCCCATGGCCCGCTCGGCCGCTGCGGCCTCGGCCAGCAGATCCTCGGCCTGGGTGAAGCTTCCCGCGTACCCCACGGCTGTGGCGCGATAGGTCAGCGCCGAGGGCAGGATCGACAGCGTGCCGGTCGTCCGGGCGAAGCGCACCGCGCGGTCCGTGATCTGCAGCAACGCCTGCAGGTCGCCCAGCTCCACGGCGACGTTCGCCGCGAACCACAGCCAGGGCAGGTCTTCGGGCTCGGTGAAGGAGGCCAGTGCGTCCTGCAGCGGTGCGAACGCGGCCACCGGTCCTTGGACGGCCCAGGTGCTGAGGCCGCGCAGGATCTTGGCGGTGGCGTCGTCGCCGGGCGGCAGGTTCGCGCCGACGGTTTCGGCGGCCCGGCGCAGTCCGTCGGCGTCGTTGCGGCCGGTGTTCAGGGCCGAGCCGAGGGCGGCCAGGGAGGTGCGGCGCGCGGCGGCCGGGTCGAGCTCGCGCAGCTCGCTCGCCGCGGCCAGCAAGGGACCGACGGCGCCGAGGCCGGGGTTGACGACGTGCGTGGCCATGGCCCGCAGCCGGGCCGCGGTGGCGCGTCGCAGCGGGTTCAGGTGGCCGAGTTCGGCGGCGGCGAGCAGGTCGGGGACCCGGGCCGGCAGCCCGGCGTCGAGGTAGGCCTGGGCCGCGGCCAGGGCTCGGCGTCCGCGGCCCTGGGCGTCGGGGGTGAGGGCGGCGGCGCGTTCCAGGAAGGTGCCCGCGGCCGCGCGTCCGCCTCGGGCCAGGGCCCGATCGGCGGAGCGTTCCAGGGCCGCCGCGACGTCTTCGTCGGGTTCGGCGGCGGCGTGCGCCTGGTGCCAGGCCCGCCGGTCGGGGTCGCGTTCGGCGTCCGTGGCTTCGGCCAGCGCGCGGTGCGCCGCACGCAGGGCCGTGGCGTCGGCTCCGCGCCAGACGGCCGAGCGGACCAGTGGGTGCCGGAAGCGGACCGGGGCACCCACGGTGATCAGGTCCGCTGCTTCGGCCGGTGCCGCGGCGCCGGGTCCGACGTCCAGCAGGTGCAGGGCCCGCCACAGCAGCGGCGCGTCGCCGACCGGTTCGACGGCCGCGACCAGCAGCAGGGTGCGGGTGTCCGGGGGGAGCGCGTCGACACGGCGGCGGAAGCCGTCCTCGACGCGGGCAGCCACGCCGGCGGTGCCGTGGCTGCCGAAGCCGCCCGGTCCGCCGTGGCCGCCGAAGCCGCCGAAGCCGAACGCCAGCTCCGCCGAGGAGCGGCTGCGCGGCAGTTCGAGCAGCGCCAGCGGGTTGCCGCCGGTCTCGGCGACGATCCGGTCCCGGACGCGGTCGTCGACCGGGCCGGGCAGCGCCTCGGTCAGCAGTGCGCGGGCGTCGGCGTCGCCGAGCCCGGGCACCGCCAGCTCCGGCAGGCCGGACATGCCGGAGGAGACCTCGCTCCGGTCGTCGGCGACGCGCTCGGCGAAGATCAGCGCGACCGCCTCGGCGTCCAGCCGGCGTCCGACGAAGGCCAGGATCAGCCGGGACATCAGGTCCCCCCACTGCGTGTCGTCGACCAGGCAGACCAGCGGGGCCCCGGCCGCGGCCTCGGCGAACAGGCCCAGGACCGCCATCCCGACCAGCATCATCTCCGGCGCCTGGCCCGAGCTCAGGCCGAAGGCCACGCGCAAGGCGTCCTGGTGCACCTGCGGGAGCCGGTCCAGATGGGACAGCAGTGGCGCGCAGAGCTGCTGCAGCGCCGAGTAGGCGAAGTCGGACTCGGCTTCGACCCCGGATGTGCGGGCGATTTGCAGGCGGCTGTCCTGCGCGGCCCGCGTCGCCACGTGGTCCAGCAGCGCGGACTTGCCGATGCCGGCCTCGCCCCGCAGCACCAGGACCCGGCTCTGCCCCTCGCGCACGTCGCGCAGCAGGCGGTCCAGCGTCTCCAGCTCCCGCGCGCGGCCGAGCAACTGGTGCCTTGTGTCCTGCGACATCGCTTCCTCACTGGCGGGTGTGGACCGCGTGGGCCGGGTGGTGCTTGTCGGGGATCCAGGACCATCCTACGAACGATCTTGGGCCGGCGGTATCCGGACCCGGCGCTGAGCAGGGCGAATCAGAAGACTGATACCGGTTACACCGCGCGGCCGCCTGGATACCCCGCGTTTCCAGAATGGAAACAGGGCACACGTCACTACTAAGTCATATCGTAGCGATGCGCTTCGCATCGGCTAATCGTGACGCCACGCACTTTCACGCCAGCTGTCCGGTGACCAAAGTGGTCTTCGTCCAAGACGTTCGCAGAACTCGAAGATGAGGCCGCCGCATGGATGACCGTTACGAGGCGTACACGATGCTCGACCGGCATTTTTTCGATGCCGCTCGGGCTGTCGTGCCCGCCGCGCACGGTTTCGCCGCGGCCGGCCGGGAGCTGCCGGCGGGCTGGCGGCGGCGCGGGCAGGACGACTGGACGGTCGTGGAGCCGGTGCCGCTGGAGCTGCCGGGGCAGGGGTGGAAGATCCACGCCTCGGCCACCGTCACCGGCGCCGAGGAAGTGCTCGACAGGATCTTCGAGTACTGCGTTCCCCGCGGCATACCGTTCAAGTTCCTGCGTTCGCCGGCGGCGCTGCTGGCGCGGGTGTCGAAGTACGCCCCGCGCGGCTACTCGGGCAAGTTCGTCACGATCTACCCGACGGACGACGCGGCCTGCGAGCGGATCCTCACCGAGCTCGGCGAACTCCTCGACGGGCTGCCGAACCCGTACATTCTCAGCGATCTGCGATGGGGCGCCGGCCCCCTGCACGTCCGCTACGGCGCCTTCGCGAACCAGTACACCGTCTCGGAGAACGGGTCGGTGGTACCGGCGATGGCCGCTCCCGACGGGACCCTGGTCCCGGACCGGCGCACGCCGGTGTTCCGGGTGCCGCCGTGGGTGGAGCTGCCGGAGTTCCTGGCGCCGCACCTGGCCGCGCGGAACGCGGTGAAGCTCACGGATATGCCGTACAGCGTGGAGAAGGTTCTGCATTTCTCCAACGGCGGCGGGATCTACGTGGGCCGCGACTCGCGGACCGGCGACGAGGTCGTGCTGAAGGAGGGACGGCCGCACTCCGGGCTGGACGCGCGCGGGGCCGACGCCGTGCAGCGGGTCGAGCACGAGTACGCGATGTTGCAGCGGCTGGAGGGCATACCGGGCTTGCCGCGTGCGCGTGACCTGCTGTGGGTCGGCGAGCACCGGTTCCTGGTCATGGACTACGTCAAGGACGGCGTTCCGCTCAGCCGGGTGATGGGGGTCCGCTATCCGCTGACCGATCCCGGCGCCACGGACGAGGACCGCCGGCGTTACGCCGACTGGGCCCTGGACATCCACCGGCAGGTCAGCGAGGCCCTGGACGCCATCCACGAGCGCGGCGTCGTCTACGGCGACCTGCACATGTTCAACATCCTGGTCCGCGACGACGACAGCATCGCGCTGCTGGACTTCGAAGTGTCCTGCGAAGCCGACGAGACGGTGCGGCCGGGGCTGGGCAACCCCGGGTTCAGCGCGCCGGCGACGGTCACCGGTGTCGACCGGGACCGCTACGCGCTGGCCTGCTTGCGGCTGGCGCTGTTCCTGCCGCTGGCGAACATGGTGTGGCTGCACCGTCCCAAGGCCCGGGAGCTCGCCGCGGTCATCGCCGAGAACTTCCCGGTGCCGGCCGACGACCTCGCCGACGCGGTGGCGGTGATCACCGGCGTCGAGGACCGGGCCCGGCCGCTCGCGCCGAACGAGCCGGTGCGGATCGAGGCGGAGCCTTCACAGTGGCCTGCGATACGCGACGAGCTGGTGCGTGCCATCGCGGCCAGTGCCACGCCGGAACGCGACGACCGCTTGTTCCCCGGCGACATCAGGCAGTTCGCCGTCGGCGGGCTCGGGCTGGCCTATGGCGCGGCCGGCGTGCTGTACGCGCTGGACGTCACCGGCGCCGGGCGGTTCCCGCAGTACGAGGACTGGCTTGTGCGGCACGCCAAGGATCCGGGCAGCGGTGCGCGGCCCGGCCTGTGGGACGGCCTGCACGGCGCGGCTTTCGCCCTGGACCATCTCGGCTATCGCAGCGAGGCGCTGGACATCGTCGAGTCCTGTCTTCGCGACAAATGGGAGGCCTACCCCTCCGATCTCGCCGGTGGCCTGTCGGGAATCGGGCTCAACCTGCTGCATTTCGCCGAACGGACCGGCGATGCCGCGTTGGGCGAGGCCGGGCTGCGCGCGGCGGAGATCGTCGCCGAGCGGCTCGCCGCCCCGGACACCGCGCCGGCCGTCTCCGGGCGCGAGGGCTTCCACGCCGGCCTCACCCGGGGGTACTCCGGGCAGGCGATGCTGCTGCTGCGGGCCTTCGACACCGTCGGCGACACGCGCTTTCTGGACTCCGCGGGTGAGGCGTTGCGTCGGGACCTGCGGCGCTGCGTGGTGCGTGACAAGGGCGCCATGCATGTCGACGAGGGCTGGCGGACGCTGCCGTATCTGGACGTGGGCAGCGTCGGCATCGGCCTGGCGCTGGACGCGTACCTCGCGCTGCGACCCGACGAGGCCGACGCCGACCCGCAGTTCCGCGAGGCCGTCGAGACGATTCCCTCGGCTGCACGATCTCCGCTCTACGCGCTGCCGGGCCTGTTCTCCGGACGCGCCGGAATGATCCTCTACCTGGCCGGCCGTACCCCCGAGCGGCACCGCGATCCGGTGCTCGCCGCGCAGGTGCGGAGCCTGACCTGGCACACGCTGCCGTACGGCGGCGGCACCGCGTTCCCCGGCGGCATGCTGATGCGGCTGTCGATGGACCTGGCCACCGGGACCGCCGGCGTGCTGCTGGCCCTGGGCGCGGTGCTGCACGACGAGCCGGTGTACGCACCGCTGCTCGCCCCCCGAGTCTCCCGTGCCGACCGGCGCGGGGAAGCCGAAACAGAAAGGTGACGGACATGACCGAAGAGATGACCCTCATGGACCTGCAGGGCATGGAGCAGGTCGAGACGGACAGCTGGGGCGGCAGCGGCCACGGCGGCGGCGGCGAGTCGGAGCTGAGCCTGACCGGCTGCAACGGCCACAGCGGCATCAGCCTGCTCTGCGAGCTCTGATCCAGCACCCCGCAGGGGTGACCGGACCGGCTCGCACGCCGGCCCACCGATGAGCGCGGCGGCCCCGGACGACTGACATTCGCCCGGGGCCGCCGGCACGGAGGCGGTCTGGGACCGCCGACCATCTGTATCCGTCGCTATCCATCACACCCGACCTCGGAGGCCGCGTCCAGATATGAGCGCCTACTCAAGCGCCGTGCGCCACGGTGGTGCTTGGTTGCCCGCGATCGGCTTGGCCGCGCTGGGCTCGACGGCGGTCACCCTCGCGGTGCCCGACGTGCTCGGCGCCGCCGTGGACACCGCCGCGGCCGGACACGGGGTGGGCGGGCAGCTGCTGCTGGCCGGGGCGCTGATGGCCTTCGGCGTGCTCTGCGACATGACCGCCGGGTACGCCTCCGCCGCGTGTACCGCCGGGACCACGGCGTGGCTGCGGCTGTGGATGACGCGCCGCGTCCTGGACGCCGGGCCCGCGAACAGCGGCGGCTTCACCTCCGGCGACCTGCTCGGGCGGGTCTGCGGCAACGCCGCCGACGCCGGGCGCGCGGGCCCGGGCGCGGTCGGCGCGCTGACCGCGATCGCGCCGCCGGTCGGCAGCCTGGTGCTGCTCGCCGTCATCGACCCCTGGCTCGCCGTGGCGTTCCTGGCCGGGACGGTCGGCGTCATCCTGGTCCTGCGCTCCTTCACCCGCGGCACCACGCGCGTGCTGCGGACGTACCTGGAGATCCAGGGCCGCATCGTCGGACGGCTGGTGGAATCGCTCGGCGGCATCCGCACCATCGCCGCCGCCGGCACCGCCGCCGCCGAGCGCGACCGGATCCTGGCCGACCTGCCGGAGCTGCACGCCGCCGGGCGCGCCACGTGGCGGGTCCTGGCCCGCTCGACGTTCCAGGGCTCGGTCCTCGGCCCGGCGACCCTCGCCGCGGTCCTCGCGGTCGGCGGCCTGGAGCTGGTCAGGGGCCGCATGACCCCCGGCGAACTGTTCGCCGCCAGCCGCTACGCCTCCATCGGCACCGGCCTCGGCGGCCTGACCTCGGTGTTCGCCGCCGTCGCCCGCTCCCGCTCCGGAGCGGCGCGCGCCGCCGAACTGCTGGAGCTGTCCGAGGTCGAATACGGCGACCGGGCCGTCCCGGAAGGCACCGGCGAGCTGACGTTCCTCGGCGTGTCCTGCGGCATGCTCCGCGACGTGGACCTGACGGTGCCCGGCGGCGCGGCGGTCGCGGTGGTCGGACCCTCCGGCTCGGGCAAGTCGGTACTGGCCACCCTCGCGGCCCGGCTGCGCGACCCCGACCAGGGCCAGGTGCTGCTCGACGGCGTGCGCCTGCCCGAGATCGCCCACGACGAACTCCGCGCGGCGGTCGGCTGCGCCTTCGAACGCCCGACGCTGGTCGGCGCCACGGTCGCGGACGCGATCGGCCCGAACCTGCCGCGCTCGCGCGTCGAGGACTCGGCGAAGGCGGCGCGCGCGGACGCCTTCGTCCGCCTGCTGCCGCAGGGCTACGACACCCCGCTCGCGGACGCACCGATGTCCGGGGGAGAGGCACAGCGGATCGGCCTGGCGCGAGCCTGGGCGGCGCACCGCCTGCTGGTCCTCGACGACGCCACCTCCAGCCTCGACACCGCCACCGAGGCACTGATCAGCGACGCCCTCCTCGGCGGCGCCCGCGGCCGCACCCGCCTGATCGTGACGCACCGCGCCGCCACCGCGGCCCGCGCCGACCTGGTGGTGTGGCTCGACGAGGGGCGCGTGCGCCGGGTCGGCGGCCACGACCGGCTGTGGCAGGACGCGGCTTACCGGGAGGTGTTCGCGGCATGAGGCGGGGGATGGGCTTGGGGCGCAGCAGCGGGGCAGATCGGTCTGGCGGCGCGGGCGAATCCGCTCGGCTCGAGCGATCCGGCGAGCATGCTGGCGCGGGTGACTCAGACCAGTCCGGCAGCGCGCGTGACTCAGTTCGGTCCGAGTGGTCCGGCGGCGCGAATGGCTCAGCTCGGTCTGAGCGAAGCGGCGGGTCCGGCGGCGCGCGCGACTCGGCTCAGCCCGAGCGGTCCGGCAGCGCTAATGGCTCAGCTCGGTCCGAGCGCTCCGGCGAGCCTGCTGGCGCAAGTGACTCAGCTCGGCCCGGGCGATCCGAGCGGTCCGGCGGCGCGGGGCATTCGGTCGGGTCCGGTGGCGTGGGCGGCTCAGGTCGGTCTGGTGCGGTGGTCGCCGCGGGTCGTGGCCGCGAGCTGCGGTTCGCTTTCGGAACCGTGCGCCGATCCTCCATCGTCGCCCTGTGCTCCTGGTCCTTGCTCGAAGTCCCCTCCTCCGCACTCTCCGGCATCGCCGTCGCGCACGCGCTCGACGACGGCTTCCTCCGCCACCGCACCGGCGTCGGCCTGGCCTGGATCGGTGTGCTCCTGGCCGCCGCGACCTTGGCGGCGCTTGGTGCGCGCCGGGTCTTCGCGCTGCTCGGCAACTTCGTTGAGCCGCTTCGGGATGTGCTTGTTCGGCGCGTCGTGGATGCGGCCGTTACGCGTGGCGTGGCCGGGGAGCGTGATGGCGGCGCGACGGCGCGGCTGACTCGGCAGGTCGAGACCGTGCGCGATTCGTTCGCCGGCATCATCGTCGCGGTGCGTGCGTTCGTTGTTGCGGCGCTGGGGACGGCGGTCGGTGCCTATGCGCTGGATCCGCTGATCGCGGCCATCGTGCTGCCGCCGTTCGTGGCCGGGTTTGCGTTGTTCCTCGGCGTGCTGCGAGTCGCTGCCGCGCGGCAGCGGGCCAGCGTCTTGGGCGAGGAGAAGGTCGCGGCGGCGGCCGGTCCGGTGTTGGCGGCGGTGCGCGATGTGGCGGCTGCCGGTGCTGAGGAGTACGCGGCGGATCTGGTGCGCGGGCCGGTCCTCGCGCAGGCACGCATCGATCGCCGGCTCGCGCGCACCGCCGCGTTGCGCCAGCTCTGCTTCGCGGTGGGCGGCTGGCTGCCCGCGCTGTTGCTGCTGGCGGCGAGTCCGGCGCTGCTGCGACGCGGCCTGACCGCCGGTGCGCTGGTCGGGGGCCTGACGTTCGTGGTGACGGGTCTGCAGCCCGCGCTGCGCGGCGTCATCTCGGGGCTCGGTGACAGTGGTCTGCGGTTCTCGATCACGATGGCGCGGCTGCTGGATGCCGCCGTGCCGATCGCTGCGCTGCCGGAAGCTTCGGAGACCTCGGCCGCCGAAAAGAGCGCCCCGACCCCCACCGACTTCGCGACCAACGGCCTGACCCTCCGCGCCGTCACCTTCGCCTACGGCCCCGCCTCCGAACCGGTCCTGCGCGACCTCGACCTCACCGTCGCACCCGGCGAGCACCTCGCCGTCGTCGGCCCCAGCGGCATCGGCAAGTCGACCATGGCCGCTTTGATCTGCGGCCTGCGCCGCCCGGACGCCGGCGCCGTCCTTCTCGGCGGCGCCGACGCCGCAGACCTCGCGCCCGGCCATCTCGCGCGTCTTCGGGTCCTGATTCCGCAGGAGGCCTACGTCTTCGCCGGCACGCTTCGCCAGAATCTGTCCTACCTCGCGCCGGACGCCCCCGACGAACGGATCGCCGCCTCCGTCGCCGCCGTCGGCGCCGCGCCCCTGGTCGCGCGGCTCGGCGGGCTGGACGCGATCGTCGCCCCGAACGAGCTGTCCGCCGGAGAGCGCCAGCTGCTCGCCCTCGCGCGCGCCCACCTGTCGCCGGCGCCGCTGGCGGTTCTCGACGAGGCGACCTGTCACCTCGACCCCATTGCCGAACGCCACGCCGAGCAGGCCTTCGCCGACCGGGGCGGCACGCTGATCGTCATCGCGCACCGGCTCAGCTCCGCGCTGCGCGCCGAGCGCGTCCTGGTCCTGGACGGCGTCCGCGCCGACGCGGGCAGCCACGACGAGCTCACCGCGCGCTCGGCGCTCTACCGCGAGCTGCTGGCGCACTGGTCGGCGGGGCCTGAATCCGGGCCGCGGCCGGTCTCAGATCCAGCCCTCGTCCCGGGCGATCCGCACCGCCTCGATCCGGCTGCGCGCGCCGGTCTTGGCGATGGCGCGCGACAGATAGTTGCGAACAGTGCCGTTACTTAGAAACAACTCCGCCGCGATCGCCTTCGTCGGCGCGCCGTCCACCGACTTCAGCAGTACCTCGCGCTCGCGGTCGGTGAGGGGGTTGTCGCCGGCCGACAGGGCCGCGACCGCCAGCTCCAGGTCCAGCACCGGTTTGCCGTCGACGATCCGGCGCAGCCCGTCGACCAGCTGCGCGGGGGAGGCGTCGACGGTCAGGAAGCCGGTCTGCGGGGCCAGCCGGGTCAGTACGGCCAGGGTCGCGGCCCAGCGCTCCACCAGAATCAGGACCTTGATGTCAGGGCGGCGTTCGCACAGCTGGGCGCACACCGCGTCCATGGCCGGGTCGCCGGGCAGCTCGGCGTCCAGCAGGATGACGTCCAGCCGGCGCCGCCGTACGGCCGGCCACACGTCCTCCAGCCGCGTGGGCCGTACCACCACCCGGAAGTCCCCCTCCCGGCCGAGCAGCGCGGCCAGCCCTTCTCGCCACAGCACGGCCCTTTGCGCCAGCGCGATGTCGATCAACGTTGCCCCCAGTCCACAGCATCGGCGGTCCTTCCCCGGCACACCGGACCGCATCGCCGATCACGTTCCGCCCCCGCGCAGTGACGCTCAGCCTAGCCAACCGATACTGTCTCCGAAAATGCCGTGGAGCGAAATAATCGTTGGCTTCTCACTAGATTCTCACCTGCGGCTACGACCGCGCCGACCTGGTGTCCCGTGAATACGCGATAGTGCGTGGCCGCGTGTTCGGTGATTTTCTGGTGACTATTATTCGCAATTTATTTCGAAGTTGCCGGGTGCGGTCGTGCCTGCATGTCAGGACCCTGATTCTCCCGGCGCTGACGGCCGTCGGTTACCGGACGGAAACGTCCGAACACGCTAAGCGGCGAGCGCTTCGACGCCCCGCCCCGACAAAAGCCGCCGGATGTCGCGCACCGCCTCGCGGCCGGCGCGGTTGGCGCCGACAGTGCTGGCTGACGGACCGTAGCCCACCAGATGCAGCCGCGGTTCGAGCACGACGCGCGTGCCGTCCATCGCGATGCCGCCGCCCGGGGCGCGCAGACGCAGCGGCGCCAAGTGGTCCAGCGCCGCGCGCCAGCCGGTGCACCACAGGATCACGTCCGCCTCGACGGAGCTCGGCGCACCGTCGGTCGGAGTGTCCCAGGCGACGCCCTCGGGCGTGATCCGGTCGAACATCGGCAGCCGCCGGAGCACCCCGGAGCGCTGCGCCTCGCGGATCGCGTCGGTGACCGGAAGCCCGGTGACGCTGACCACGCTCTCCGGCACCAGCCCGGCGCGCACCCTGCGCTCCACCATCGCGACCACCTCACGACCGTACTCCCGCGTGAACGGCTCGTCGCGGAACGCCGGCTCCCGGCGCGTCACCCAGGTCGTCGCGGCGCCGGCCGCGGCGAGCTCGGCGAGCAGCTGGATCGCGGTGATCCCGCCGCCGACCACGACCACGCGCCGGCCGGCGAACTCCCGCGGCCCGGGGTAGGCCGCGGCGTGCAACTGCTGCCCCCGGAACGTCTCCCGGCCCGGGTAGTACGGCCAGAACGGCTTGTTCCACGTGCCGGTGGCGTTGATCACGGTGCGCGCGGCCCACGTCGCGGAGTCGGTCTCGACCAGCAGCCGCTCATCGGGCCCGTAGCGCACCGCCCGCACCGCGACCGGCCGGTGCACGGCGAGCTGGAAGTGGTCCTCGTACTCGGCGAAGTACCGGGGGACCGCGACCGATGCCTGCTCCTGCGGCGACGGCGGCTCGAAAGCCATCCCGGGCAGGTCGAAGATGCCGTTGACGGTCTCCATCCGCAGCGAGGGCCACCGGTGCTGCCACGCGCCGCCGGGTGCCCGGTCGCCGTCCAGGACCACGGAGCCGGCGTCGGGCTCGAAACCGGCTCTGCGCAGGAAGTAGGCACTCGACAAGCCCGCCTGCCCGGCACCGATCACCACGACGTCCGTCGTCCGCGTGTCCTCGTTCACGGTGGGTTGAACAATCAAGCCGCCGCATTCCTTCCGGCCTGCCGTCGTCAACACCTCCCACTGGGTACCCCAGAAGCAAATCAGGCCATGTATACACACCGTGACCAAGCTGGTGAAATCCGTGGTCGCCCGAGCCATGCGTCGATGTCCGAATATAAAGGCTGTAACCGCGCCGTAACGTCTTCCGGCCAAAGGTCCGCCGATCCCACCCCGCACCGGTGGCGGAGATAGTTAGCAAGGGTAAATATCTAAGGGTCACCGGTCGAAAGGAAGAAACACATGTGTGGCATCACCGGCTGGATCTCCTACGAACGCGACCTGCGCAACGACGCGCCCACCCTGGACGCGATGACCGCCACCATGGAATGCCGCGGCCCTGACGACCGCGGGACCTGGATCGACGGCCCGGCCGCGCTCGGACACCGCCGTCTGGCCATCATCGACCTGCCCGGCGGCCGGCAGCCGATGACCGCGGAGGCCGGCGGGCAGAGCGTGGTGATTGTTTACTCCGGCGAAACGTACAACTTCACCGAGCTGCGCGCAGAACTGACCTCGCGCGGGCACCGCTTCACCACCGACTCGGACACCGAGGTCGTGCTGCGCGGCTACCTCGAGTGGGGCTCGGCCGTCGCCGAACGCCTCAACGGCATGTACGCCTTCGCGATCTGGGACGGCCGCGACCGCAAGCTGCGCCTGATCCGCGACCGCATGGGAATCAAGCCCCTGTATTACTCGCCGACCCCCGACGGCGTCCTGTTCGGCTCCGAGCCCAAGGCGATCCTGGCCAATCCGCTGGCCGAGCCGACCGTCGGGCTGGAGGGCCTGCGCGAGCTGTTCGTCATGGTCAAGACGCCGGGGCACGCGTTCTGGTCCGGCATGCGCGAGGTCGAGCCGGGCACCGTGGTCACGATCGGGCCCGAGGGCATCCGCACCGACGTGTACTGGACGCTGGCGACCCAGCAGCACGACGACTCCCGCGAGGAGAGCGTCGCGCATGTCAGGGAGCTGCTGGACGACATCGTGCGCCGGCAGCTCGTCGCCGACGTCCCGCGCTGCGTGCTGCTCTCCGGCGGCCTGGACTCCTCGACGCTCACCGCGCTGTCCGCGCAGCAGCTGGCCGTGACCGGCGAGAAGATCCGCAGCTTCGCCGTCGACTTCGTCGGCCAGGCCAAGAACTTCGTCCCGGACCCGATCCGCGCCGATCCGGACACGCCGTTCGTACACGCGGTCGCCGAGCACTCGAACACGGTCCACCAGGACATCGTGCTGGACGCCGAGTCGCTGACCGATCTGGACGCGCGGCGCACCGTGATCCGGGCCCGCGACATGCCCGCCGGCCTCGGCGACATGGACACCTCGCTGTACCTGCTGTTCAAGGAGATCCGCGACCATTCGACGGTCGCGCTGTCCGGGGAGTCCGCCGACGAGGTGTTCGGCGGGTACCAGGACTTCTTCAACGAGGACGCCCGGCGCGGCGGGACGTTCCCGTGGCTGGTGAAGTACACCGAGAACTTCGGCGACGACATGGGGTTGCTGCGTCCTGAGCTGCGTCAGGCCATGGATCTGCAGAACTATGTGCAGGAGTGCTACGACACGGCCGTCTCGACGATCGAGCGGCTGCCCGGCGAAAGCGATTTCGAGTACCGGATGCGGCGGGTCTGCCACCTGTACCTGACGCGGTTCGTGCGCTTCCTGCTCGACCGCAAGGACCGGCTCAGCATGGCCGTCGGTCTGGAGGTGCGCGTGCCGTTCTGCGACCACCGCCTGGTGGAGTACGTCTACAACGCACCCTGGGCCATCAAGTCGTTCGACGGCCGCGAGAAGTCGCTGCTGCGCGAGGCGGCCGCCGACGTGCTGCCACGCTCGGTGTACGACCGGGTCAAGAGCCCCTACCCGTCCACGCAGGACCCGCGCTACGTCATCGCGCTGCGCTCGCGCGTCGCCGACCTGCTGTCCCAGCCCTCGCACGCGGTCTTCGACTTCGTCGACCCGGCCACGGTGCGCCGGCTCGTCGACGACACCGGGGCGGGGATCATGCAGGCCTCGCGCCGGGGGCTGGAGCGGACGCTGGACATCGCGCTGTGGCTGGAGATGTACCAGCCGACGGTTTCCTGGTCCTGATCGCGTTCCTGGTCCTGAGCACGGCGACCGGTCGCCCACGGTAGATCGGGCCTGACAGAGCGTTGACCCCGTGCCCGACCCGCAGTACGGTCACGGACGACGGAGGCGAGTTAAGCAACTTTACTTTTGGTGGCCGCATGAGAGTCCTGATGTTCCGCCGAACACGGCTGGCTCTGCTCGCCGCCGTCGTCGCGCTCGGTATGACAGTGTTCGGCGCCGCCGGGGCCTCGTCCCCGGCGGCCGCCGCCTCGTTCCCCAACGTCGTGGTGCCGGTTCCGGTGTCGGAGTCGGCGAACGGGTCGACGTTCACGCTCGGCTCGGCCGCGACGCTGACCGCCGACGACGCAGGAGTCGGCGGCTACCTCGCCGGGATCCTGCGTACCTCGACCGGATACGCGCTGCCGCTGACCGTCGGCGCCACGACGCCCGGCACGGTCGCGCTGTCGCTGTCCGGCGCGCCCGCGACGGTCGGGGCCGAGGGATATCAGCTCACGATCACCGCGTCCTCGGTGCGGATCCAGGCGAACACAGCGTCCGGCCTGTTCCACGGCGTGCAGACCTTCCTGCAGCTGCTGCCGGCCAAGGTGATGAGCCCGACCGCCGTGACCTCGGTGGCGTGGAAGGCGACCGGCGGCACGATCGTCGACTACCCGCGCTACGAGCACCGCGGCGCGATGCTGGACGTGGCGCGACACTTCTTCACCGTCGCGCAGGTCGAGCACTACATCGACGAGCTGGCGCTGTACAAGGTGAACTACCTGCATCTGCACCTGTCGGACGACCAGGGCTGGCGCATCGCGATCAACTCCTGGCCGAACCTGGCGACCTACGGCGGCTCGACCGAGGTCGGCGGCGGCGCCGGCGGGTACTACACGCAGGCCGACTACACGGCGATCGTCAACTACGCGGCCTCGCGCTACATGACGGTCGTCCCGGAGATCGACACGCCGGGCCACACCAACGCGGCGCTCGCCTCGTACGCCTCGCTGAACTGCAACGGCGTCGCGCCGCCGCTCTACACCGGCACCGACGTCGGCTTCAGCTCGCTGTGCACCTCGCTGCCGCTGACCTACACCTTCCTGGACCAGGTCATCGGCGAGATCGCGGCCCTGACCCCGGGCCCGTACATCCACATCGGCGGCGACGAGGCCAGCTCCACGACGCAGAGCGACTACGTGTCCTTCATCAACCAGGTGCAGCAGATCGTCGCCAACCACGGCAAGGCCGTGATGGGCTGGCACAACATCGCCGCCGCCACGCTGGCGCCGTCCACGGTCGCGCAGTTCTGGGACACGAACAACTCCAACAGCGCGCTGGCCGCCGCGGCCGCCACCGGCACGAAGATCATCATGTCCCCGGCCAATCACGCCTACCTGGACATGAAGTACACCAGCAAGACGCCGCTGGGCCAGAACTGGGCCGGCTACGTCGACGTGAACAAGGCCTACGGCTGGGACCCCGGGAACTACCTGACGGGCATCAGCTCCTCGGCGATCGCCGGCGTGGAGGCGCCGCTGTGGTCGGAGACCCTCGTCACCTCGGCGAACATCGACTACATGGCCTTCCCGCGGCTGCCCGCGCTGATGGAGCTCGGCTGGTCGCCGGAGTCGACGCACAACCAGTCGGCCTTCGACGCGCGGCTCGGCGCACAGGGGCCGCGCTGGCACGCCATGGGCATCGACTACTACAAGTCGACGCAGGTCAAGTGGCCGACCGGATCTTGACGGGCGTGATGCTCTAGCATCGCTGGAATGTCCCGAGACAAAAACAGTGCCCTGATGTCGACGGAGATCGGCCCGTTCGATCCGTCGTCCGCCTCCGACACCGAATTGGCCGAGAGCTACGCGGTGATGTCGGCGGTCATGACGGAGGACCATCCCGGGCAGCTTCTGCCGCCGCTGGAGGAGTACGTCGCGCTGATCCGTCGGCCCCGGACGGCGTTGGGGCCGATGAGCCGCTGGGTGGCGCGGGAGGCCGGCCACATCATCGCCGCGGCCTCGGTGAGCCTGCCGGAGAACGAGAACCGCCACCTGACGATCGTGCGGGTCATCGTCCCACCGGGGCGGCGCCGCCAGGGCCTCGGCACGGCCCTGCTGCGGGCGGTGCTCCCGGCGGCGCTCGCCGACGGCCGCACCGTCGTCATGGGGAACGGCGTCAAGGCTGACGCCTCCGGCGAGTTGTGGGCCCTGGAGCTCGGTTTCGTACGCACCGAAGCTTACGTCCGCCAGTTCTTGACGATCGCCGATGTGGACCCGGCGCTGTGGGAGCGTCCCGTCGCCGAGGGCTTCCGGTTGGAGCGCTGGACGGGCGCGGCGCCCGAGGCGTTGCTTGAGGAATACGCGCGCGCTCGCACCGCCATGCTCGATGCCCCGCGCGGTGAGTCGGCGGCGGGGTTCAAGGACTGGACGCCTGAGCGTGTCCGCGAACACGAAGCGGACTATCGGGCCCGGGACATCGAGAACCGCGTCGCGGTGGCTGTGCACGAGGCAAGCGGCCGGGTGGCGGCCGTGACCGAGGTCGAACTGTGGGCCAGCCAGCCCGGCGAGGCCGCCCAACGGGACACCGTCGTCGCCGCCGACTTCCGGGGACGCGGCCTCGGCCTGGCCGTCAAGGGTGCCATGCTGCGCTGGCTGACCGCCGACCGGCCCGCGATCGAACAGGTCTGGACGCACACGGCCGACGACAACACCTACATGATCCGCATCAACCACGCGCTCGGCTTCGTCACCACGGCGGTGGTGGCGCACGTCGAAGTCGGCGCGGACGAACTCGCCAAGCGGTTGGAGGCCCGATGACATCGGTCGAGATCAGCCTGTTCGACTACGCGTCCGCCACGGACACCGATCTGGCCGAGAGCTACGACGTGACGATGACCGTCGCGAACGACGACTATCCCGGCGAACCGAGGCCGACGCTCGACCAGTATGCACAGATGGCCCGCAGGCCCGCGGGCTTCTGGGGCCCGGTCCGGCGCTGGGTGGCGCGGGAGGACGGCCACATCGTCGCCACGGGGTCGGCGACGTATCCGGAGCATGAGAACCGGCACGGGACGATCACCGGAGTCGCCGTTCGGCCGGACCGGCGTCGACGGGGCATAGGAACCGCTCTTCTGCGGGCGATGCTGCCGGACTTGCGCATCGACGGACGCACCGTCGTCATCGGCTACGGCCTCAAAGCCGACGCCGCCGGCGAGTTGTGGGCCCGGGAGCTGGGCTTCGTGCGTACTCAGGCGAACGCACGTCAGGTTCTGACGATCGCCGACGTCGACCCGGCATTGTGGGAGCGTCCCGTCGCCGACGGTTTCCGTCTGGAGCACTGGACCGGCGCCGTGCCCGAGGCGCTGCTGGCGGAGTACGCGCGCGCTCGCACCGCCATCCAGGACGCACCGCAGGGGGATTCGACGCTCGCGTTCCCGGAATGGACGCCGGAACGGGTCCGCGCCGAAGAGGCGGACATGCTGGCCCGGCGCTCCGAGGTTCACGTGATCGCGGCCGTCCACGAAGCCGACGGCCGGGTCGCGGGCTTCACCGAGCTCGAACTGGTGGCGACCCGGACCGACGCCGCCTTCCAGCTCGACACCGCCGTCGCGGCCGAGTTCCGGGGCCACGGCCTGGGGCTGGCCGTCAAGGGCGCGATGATGCGCTGGCTGACCGCGGAGCATCCGGGGATCGGGACCGTGTTCTCCTCCAACGCCGCCGACAACACCCACATGATCCGCGTCAACCACACTCTGGGGTACGTGACCAAGGCGGTGATGGCCGACGTCGAACTGGACGCGGCCGAGCTCGTCAAGCGTTTGGACGCCCAGGACGCCCAGGACGCCGACTAAGGGGAAACGCCGCAGGCCTCGTCGCCCGCGTCATGGTCGCAGTACTCTGACTCCCGGTGCCCGGCGAGCGGGCCCGAGGCAGGGGGTATGAGGACCATGACGGTTCAGCCCGGGGGAGCCGGCGCCCAAGCTCCGGCTCCGGACGTGTCCGTGTTCGTGCTCACGATTCCCGCGCTGCCGGGCGGCTCGGCGAAGATCGCGTTCCAGGAGATCGTCGGCATCGTCAGCGAGATCGAGGTCGTGCAGCCCGCGGCGACGACCGGTGCGCCGGCGCCCGCCCCGGGGCCCGGCGGCACGCACACGAAGCAGGAGATGGGGCCGACGCTGCCCCCGGTGGTGACGCTCAAGCGCGGCTTGGACGGGGACGGCACGCTGTGGCGGTGGCACCAGCTCGCGCTGGAAGGGTCCCCGAGCGCTCGGCAGGACGTCGTCATCGGGGCGTACACCGCTGCCGACTACGCGGCCGGCAAGCCGCCGGTCACCTCCTGGAACCTGGCGAGCGCCTGGTGCGCGAAGATCGCCATCGCGGGTGCCGGGGCCGGGAACGGCGTGGTCGTGGAGACGGTGGACATCGCGTGCGAGGTCATCTCGCTCGGGAAGCCTTAGCGCCTGAGCGCACGGCACAGCCGTCTTCGGCCGACTATGCTCGGCGACGATGATTTTCGACATGATGGTGATGCCGTCCGGGAGCACTCGTGCAGCCCGGTAGCGGCGGGCCCGGGACGCGCGCGCCGCTACCGGATGGAGCGGCGTCGCGCTTTGCGACGGTCAACGGCGTGCGGCTCCACTACGTGATCGCCGGCAGCGGCGATCCGGTGCTCCTCCTGCACGGCTGGCCCGAGACCTGGTACGCGTGGCGCAAGGTCATTCCGGTGCTGGCGGGCCGGTTCACCGTGGTCGCGCCTGACATGCGCGGCTACGGCGATTCGGAGCGTCCCGTCGGCGGGTACGACAAGGTGACGGTCGCCACCGACCTGCACGAGCTGATGCGATCGCTGGGGTTCGGCCGCGTCCACCTCGTCGCCCAGGACATGGGCGGCCCCGTGGGCTTTGCCTATGCGGCGAGCTTTCCGGCGGATGTGCGCGACTTCACCTTCATCGAGAGCGCGGTTCCGGGCTTCGGACTCGAAGCGTCGATGGACGTGGCGCACGGCGGCAGTTGGCACGTGGGGTTCAACATGGCGGAAGGCATCAGCGAGCTGCTGGTCGCCGGCCGAGAGCGAGCCTTCGTCGAGTACTTCTACCGGCGCGGCACGCTGCACCCCGACGCGCTGACACCGGCCGACATCGACGAATACGCGCGCAGCTACGAGGCGGGTGGTCTCGCGGCGAGTTTCAAGTACTACCGGACGCTGTTCGACGACGCGAAAGTCAATCGCGAGAAGCTCGCCGGGCAACCGCTTGCCCTCCCGGTGCTCTCCCTCGCGGCCGAGAAGGGGTTCGGCGACCTCTCCCATGCCTCGATCACGCAGGTCGCCGAGCACGTGGAGCGGCAGACCATCGCCGATGCGAAGCACTTCCTGGTGCAGGATCAGCCGCAGGCGGCGACAGAGGCGATTCTGAGCTTTCTGTCGCGGTGATCGTGCGGCCGGTCAGGGCCGCGTGCTGTCCAGCAGCCTGATCAGCTCCTCGGTGGTCCCGGTCTCGGCGATCCTCGGGAAGATCTTCTTGACGCTGTACTCGTGCGACTCCGGCGTCCGGTCGGTCATCGCGTCGATCGGCAGGCTGACGTGGAAGCCCTCCTCGTGCGCGCTGCGGGCCGTGGACTCCACGCCGCCGCTGGTGGAGATGCCGGTCACCACGACCTGCGTGACGCCGAGTCCCAGCAGGAGCTCGGCCAGGCCGGTGCCGGCGAAGGCGCTGCGCGCGTACTTGGTGACGACGTGGTCCTCGGGTCGGCGGTCGAGCTCGGGGACCAGTTCGGTCCAGTCCTCGGTGAACGTGCGCGGTGCGCCGGAGGTGGACTCGGTGCGTCCGGGCGGCGAGCCGGCGACGTTGACCAGGACGACCGGCAGGCCGTGCTTGCGGAACGCGGCGGCCAGCGCGGCGCTGCGGGAGATGACGTCCGAGATCGGGTGCGTCAGGTCCAGGCCGGTGAGGCCCTTCTGCAGGTCGATCACCACCAGCGCGGTGGTCGGGTCGAGGGTGGAGAACATGGTGTTTTCCTTTCGGGCACCGGTTCAGGCACAAGCTCGGGCGCAGGTTCAGGTACCGGTTCAGAGGTCGTGAATCAGGACCCGGCCAGCCGCCGGAGCAGCTCGATGCTCGCGGCGAGCTGCTCCAGCTCGGCCGGGTCGAGGGTGGCGGTGATCGCCGTGGTGAGCCAGTCCTCCTTGGCCAGCCGCCCGCTGCGGTACCGCTCGCGGGCCTCCTCGGTCAGGCCCAGGATCGTCTTGCGGCCGTCGGCCGGATCGGGCGCGCCGGCCACGAGCCCGGCGTCCACCAGTGCGGCCACGATCGCCGCCATCGACTGCTGCCGGATGCCCTCGGCGCGGGCCAGCTCCGTCGCCGTGGTCGGCCCGTCGCGCTCCAACCGCCCGAGCGCCGAGGACTGCGACTTGGTCAGGTCGCCGCCCTCCGACTGCGCCCGCAGCCGCCGCAGCAGCTGCCCCAACGTCACCCGCAGGTCGCGGGCGACCTCGGCGGCGCGCGCCGGATCGGCTTCTTCCATGACCGCGACGCTACCAGATACACAGCTAACTGCACAGTTGGCTGTGTATCAGCAGGCGGGGTCCGCGCTCGATCCCCTGATGAACTTGACGTCAGACTCAAGTACGCTCGCCTCATGACTGACACCACCGAGCTGCCCGTCCGCCCGAGCTCGTTCGAGGACCTGCAGGAGCTCATCGGCAAGGAGATCGGGCCCACCGACTGGTACCTGGTCTCGCAGGAGCGCATCGACGCCTTCGCCGCCGCGACCGGCGACGACCAGTGGATCCACGTCGATCCGGTGCGGGCCGCGGCCAGTCCGCTGGGCACGACCATCGCGCACGGGCTGTTCTCGCTCGCGCTGGGACCGGCGTTCTCCTACCGGCTGCTGTCCTTCGAGGGCTTCGCGCACGGCCTGAACTACGGCTACGACAAGGTGCGCTTCCCGGCGCCGCTGCCGTCCGGGACACGGGTGCGGATGCGGATGACGTTGCAGGCGGCCGACCGGGTTCCGGGCGGGATCCAGGTGCGGAGCCTGCAGGTGTTCGAGGCCGAGGGTGTGGAGAAGCCGGTCGCGGTCGCCGAGGCGCTGGCGCGGATCGTCGAGTAGAGCCGAACGCGGCGGGGCGAGGCGGCTGGCGCGACCGGGTTCAGCGACCGGCGACCGGCGACCTGCGATCAGCGACCGGCGACCAGCGACAGCTCAGGACGCTAAGTTCCCGGCCTGCGTCACCCGTCGGCGAGCCGCTGGATGGTCCGGCCCAGCCACGCTTCCAGCGCCTCCGGCCCCGCCTCCGCGAGCTCCGAGCGCAGCACCCGGCGGCGCGTCGAGACGCCGAGCACGAACGCGTCGATCGCCGCGGCCCGGTTCCGTGCCTCCTCCTCGTCCAGGCCGCTGTCGCGCAGGTAGGCGTACAGCGGCTCCAGCGAGTTCGCGTCCAGGAAGGCCGCCAGCGCCTCGGCCGCCTCCGGGCGCTCGCCCGACGCGCGTTGCAGCACCAGCAGCGGGTCCTCGCCGGGGGCGCCGAACCAGCGCTGCACGATGCTCGCGGCCAGGCGCGCGCCGAGGGCGGAGCGGTCGCCGTCGAAGGAGTTCGCGACCGGGATCGTCACCTGCGTCGCGGCCAGGAACAGGCCGTCCTTGCCGCCGAAGTAGCGCGTGATCAGGTTCGGCGAGACGCCGGCCGCGTCGGCCACGCCCTTGACCGTGACCGCCGTGAATCCGTGCTGCGCGAACTGCCGCCGGGCCTGCTCCAGAATCCGCTGCTTGGTGGCGGCGGCGTCGCGGGAAGTCATGTGTACGAGCATACACAAGGGTGTGTATGCTCGTACACATGAGCACCGAACTGCGCGCCCGGATCCACGGCACCCGGCGCGTGACCACGCCTTGGAACGACGACAAGACCCGCGGCGTCACCGCCGGCCGGCTGGATGAGCTGCTGGAGCGCTGGTCCGACGGCTACGAGTGGGCCGTGCACGAGCGGCGCATCGCGGAGCTTCCCTGGACCACCGTCCACGCCGGCGGCATCGACCTGCGAGTGATCCACCGGCGTGCTGCTGAGACGGAGACTGAGACGGAGGCACCAGTCGTGGTCCTCCTGCACGGTTGGCCAGACTCGGTCCTGCGCTTCGAGCGCGTCCTGCCGCTGCTGACCGACATGCATGTGGTCATCCCCGCGCTCCCCGGCTTCCCCTTCGCCGCGCCGCTCACCGAGCCCGGTATGTCGGCGGCGCGCATGGCCGACATCGTCGCGCAGGCCCTTTCCAGCTTCGGCTACTCCCGCTACACCCTCTCCGGCGGCGACATCGGCGGTGCCGTCGCCGAGATCATCGCGGCCGAACACCCCGACAGCGTCGCATCCCTGCACCTCACCAACGTCGCCCCGCAGCGCGCACTCACCGCCGATCCCGCGAAGCTCGCTCCCGACGCGGCCGCCTACCTGGCCCGCGCCGCGCAGTGGTTCCGCAGCGAGGGCGGCTACATCGCCGAGCAGTCCACGCGTCCGAACACGCTCGCCGTCGCACTCGGCGACTCACCGGCCGGCCTGGCCGCGTGGCTCGTCGAGAAGCTGGATGCCTGGTCTGATGCGTCCGACACGGCCGACGCGCCGGCCTTCACCATCGACGAATTGCTCACCTGGATCAGCGCCTACTGGGAGACCGGCACTATCGGCACCTCCTTCGCCGCCTACACCGAACCGACTACGCTGCCGCCGGGCCGCATCGAGACGCCTACTGTGCTCTCGGTCTTCGCCCACGACATCAAGCCCGAGCCGCGAAGCTACGCCGAGGTGTTCCTGAACGTGCGCGAGTACGTGGAACACCCCGCCGGCGGCCACTTCGCGGCCTGGGAGCAGCCCGAGGCGTATGTCAGGGACCTGCGTCGGGCGGTGGAGCTGGGCATTTGAGGCGGCTACTGGACAGGATCAAGCGAGCAGCTTGCTGGCGAACCAGTCCTGGTCGTCCGCAACCCCCGGCAGCGCGTAGAAGTACCCGCCGCCGAACGGCTGCACGTAGTCGATCAGCGGCTCGCCGACCAACCGCTTCTGCACCGTCTCGAACTGCCGCTCCAGATCCTGGTTGTACGCCACGAAGATGTGCCCGGCCTGGATGTCGCCATTCTGGTCCAGCCCGAGGTCGTAGTTGTACGAGCGCCGGATCAGCCGCTGGTCCGCGGTCTTCGCGTCGCGCGGGTTGGCCAGCCGGATGTGCGAGGTCAGCGGTATGACGTTGCCGTTGGGGTCGGCCGCGTAGTTCGGCGCGTCGTTCTCGTTGTTGCCGTCCAGCGGCGCGCCGGAGTCCCGGCGGCGGCCGAACATGGTCTCCTGCTCGTTGATGGACACCCGGTCCCAGAACTCCACCAGCATCCTGATCAGCCGGATGACCTGGTACGTGCCGCCCTGGGCCCAGGCCGGCTCGCCGGCGCCCGACCAGACCAGGTCCGAGGCCAGGCCGCCGGTCGGGTTGGCGGTGCCGTCCTTGAAGCCCAGCAGGTTGCGCGGGGTGCCGGAGGGGCGCGGCGGGGAGTTGTAGCCCTCGATCTTCCAGCGCAGCTGCATCGCACCGCGGGTGTGCTTGGCGATGTCGCGGATGGCGTGGTGGATAATGTCCGGGTGGTTCGCGCACAGCTGCAGCGACAGGTCGCCGTGCATCCACGCCGGGTCCGGTGAGTCGTTCGGGAAGATCGTCATCGGCTTGAGCTTGGCCGGCTTGTGCGCGGCCAGGCCGTAGCGGTCGTCGAACAGGCTCGCGCCGAGGCCGACGGTGAACGTCAGGCCGTCGGCCGGGACGTCCGGGCCGAGCACGTCGCTGTCCGAGGGCGGCTGGCTGATGCCCAGGTTCGCCGGGGCACCGCCCGCGGTGAGGAAACGGGCCCGCTCGGTCAGCGTCTTCATCAGCGCTGTCAGGTCAGCCTTGGACGCGGCGGTGGAGTCGAAGGCGGCGAAGCAGGAGAAGGGCTGCTTCGCGCCCGGGGTCGGGGTGAGGATCCCCGACTGGTGCGCGCCGTGGAAGGGGTAGGAGTCGGCGGTCGTGACGTGCCCGGTGTCCGAGGCGTCGGCGTCCGCGCGGGCGCCGCCGATCAGGACGCTGCCGGTCACGGCGGTCCCGGCGGCGCCGGCCGCGGTGCCCCACAGGAACTTCCGACGGCTGACGTCGGCCGGTGTCGTCGAAGCGCTGTCGTTCTTGCTCATGTCTGGAAGCCTTCGGTGTGCGGTGGTCTGGGACGCGGATGCAGGCTGGGGAGCGCTCACTGCTGGGACGGCGGGACCTCGAGCAGGTCGGGCACGGAGGAAAGGGTTTCCAGCAGCGCGCCGGTCGCGGCGTCCACCTTCTGCTTCGCGGCCAGCGGCGTCGCGCTCAACGGCTGCCACGCGCCGTTCACCTTCGCCGCGTCCAGCGCCTGGTCGAGGGTGGCCAGCTGGGCGTCGGCCTTCGCCACCAGGCCGGGGGAGCGGGCGTCGATCAGCGATCCGAGCTCGCCGAGCACGACCTTGTCCACGTCGGTGTCCGCGTACGTCATCGCGTACGCGGCGCCCGCGCCTTCGTCGTCGATCCCTGACAGGTGGTCGCGGATCGCGTCCTCGATGATCTCGTGCGCGCGCAGCGGCAGCTGGGTCGGGTCGCCGGCGATGTCGTCCGTGGTGAGGTTCTTCTGCACGGTGGCGATCTCGTCGGCCAGGCCGTTCACCACCGGCAGCAGCTGCGCGGAACCCTGACCGTGGTAGAGCCCGTACTCGACGCGGTGCAGGCCGGTGAAGCCGGAGTCGTTGACGCCGTCGGGGAGCCCGTCCGGCAGGCCGTCCGCCGCGACGCCGGCGTCGCCGAAGCTGTCGTAGGAGGCGCCGACGCGCTCCCAGGTGAGCTGCGCGGCGAGCCAGGCGCTCTGCGCGGCCGGGATGTTGTTGGCAGTGATGGCCGTGCGCAGCGCGATGATCTGGGTCTGCAGGGTGTTCAGATCGCCGGCCGCGTACTGCTGGTACTGCTTGTTCGGCGCGGTCAGGTCGTCCAGGGACACCGGCTTGAACGCCAGCGGCGCGTCCTGGCCGGAGTGGCCGGAGACCTGCACGGCGCTGGAGGTCATCGCGCCGCCTCCGGACATCAGGCAGCGGAAGGTGTACGAGCCGGGGCTCAGCGTCGCGGTCATCGCCGCGGTGGTGGCCGGGCCGAGGGTCTCGATCTCGCCGACGATCGAGCCGGAGGAGTCGAGCAGGTTGATCTCCCCGGCTTTGCTGGACTTGTTGTCGACCTCGAAGGTCTGCGTGCCGGTCGTCGCCGAGGTCCAGCCGGGGGCGCAGGCCGAGCCGGTGACCTTGACCGAGACGGTGGTCGCGGCCGCGGCGGAGGGGAGTGCGGCGATGGTGATGCCCGCGGCGACGGCCGGGACCACGATGAGTACTCCGGCCACGCTCCACGGACGCTTGCCCGCCAGGCGCTCCCAGCCTCGGGCCGGTTCGAGCTCGGGGTGGGTCTGGTGCTCGGGCTGGGGCTCGCGCACTGTGGCAGGCGCGGCGGCTGCTTCCGTAGCCGACTCGCTGGCGGCGGCTTCGGCCTTCCCGGCCTTCGCGGCGGCCATGGCGGCGGAGGCGACGCGGCCCGCGTAGACGAACGCTGGGATGACCACGACCAGGTAGGCGATCCACGCGACCACCTGCAGCACGGTCAGCTTCGGCGCGAGGTCGGTGACGCCGGTGATGACCGAGACCCACCAGGAGTTCGGGTCGAGGTGCGCGGTCAGGTCGAAGGCGATCCACTGCTGGCCCGGCAGCATCCCGGCCTCCTGCAGGTCGCCGAGGCCGTAGCAGAGCACGCCGGCCGCGATGACGATGAGCGCGATGGCGGTGCGGTTGAAGAACACGCCGATGTTGATCTTCACGGCGCGGCGGTAGAGCAGCCAGCACAGCACGATAGCGGCGGCCAGTCCCAGGCCCGCGCCGATCAGCGGGGAGACCGTGGAGCCGGAGGCCTTCACCGCCGTCCACATGAACAGCGTGGTCTCCAGACCCTCGCGGCCGACGGCCAGGAACGCGGTGAGCGTCAGCGCGCCGGCGCCGAGGATCGCCGCGCGCTGCACCTCGCCGCGTAGCTGCGTGGCCAGGGTCGCCGCGGTGCGCCGCATCCAGAAGACCATGCCGGTGACCAGGCCCACGGCCAGGACACTGAGCACACCGCCGACGCCCTGCTGCGCGCGGGAGGACAGGACCGAGGTCGAGTAGCTGAGGACGGCGGCGAACGCGCCGGAGACCATCACCGCACCGAGGACGCCGAGCCAGACTGGGGCTGTGGAGATCGCGCGCGGTCGGGGCGCGGGGGCGGGGAGCGTGGCAGTCGCGGTGGAGGTGGCGGGGCCGGTGGCCGGGCTGGATCCTGCCGACGTGCCGGATGCGGCGGCCGTTCCAGACGCGGTCGCGACGGTGACGTCGGCGGCGGAGGTGGCGGGGCCGGATCCTGCTGACGTGCCGGATCCTGCCGACGTGCCCGATGCGGCGGCCGTTCCGGATGGGGTCGCGACGGTGACGTCGGCGGTTGCGGTCGCGGTGGCCGTGGCCGTCCCGGATCCGGTGGCGTCCTCGGACCCGGCCGTCGTCTCCGATCCGGCCGCGGTCCCGGCTCCGGCACCCGCGCCGGCTTTGTGGAGCGCGGCGAGCAGGATGCTGACCACCAGCCCCGCTTCCAGTCCTTCCCGCAACCCGATCAGCAGGTTCGGTGCAGCGTCAGCCCAAGTCATGCGAACCAAGGTAAGGCATACCTAATATCGTCGCGCAAGGGGGTGGCGTGCGGGAATCCGCGGCCCGGGTGGCCGTCTCGCGTCAGGGAGGCGTTTTCGTTTCATCCGTACAGGGATATTTCGGCTTCACGCCAGATCTTGCCCAGCGGGGACATCCCCCGCGATACCGTCTGCCGGTGTCGATAACCGAGTCACCGCATCGCACGAAGATCTTCATCGCCACTGTCGCGGTATTGCTCGCGGTCGCCGTGGGCGCGGTGGTCGTGGCGTATCAGGGTCGGCCCACGGCGCGTGCCGGGGTGAAGGGGGCTGTCATTCTCGACCAGTCCAGCAGCTTGGACACCGGTTCGGGATACCTGCTCTACAAAACCACGGTCGCGGGTCCTGATTTCGGGACGCTGGCCGAGCGCAAGGTGTCGGGGAATCCGAGCACTGTCTCGGGCGTCCCGACGCTGTCCAGCATCCAGTGCGATCGGTCATACACCGCGGCCGGGGTGCTGCTGTGTCTGCGGGCTGACGACAACCTGGTGCGCGTCGCGTCGGTCGAGGTGTACGACAAGTCGCTGAAGCTGATCAAGAAGGTGCAGGCGGCCGGGATTCCGAACCGGGCGCGGTTGTCGGCCGACGGCCGGATGGCCGCGTGGACCACGTTCGTCGCCGGGGACGCCTACAACGGGCCCGCTTTCTCGACCCGGACGTCCATGCTGGACCTGAAGACCGGGGTGCTGACCGACTCGTTGGAGTCCTTCGCGGTCACGTTGCAGGGCAAGCCGTACAGCAACGTCGACGAGAACCTGTGGGGCGTGACGTTCGCGGCGGATGACAACACGTTCTATGCGACGCTCGGTACCGGCGGCAAGACATGGCTGGTGCGGGGGAACGCCGCGGCGCACACGCTGACGACGGTGATCGACAACGTCGAGTGCCCGTCGCTGTCTCCGGACGGGACCCGGATCGTGTTCAAGAAGCGGGTTTCGAGCGACGCGTGGAAGATGTGGCACCTGGAGGTGCTGGATCTGGCGACGTTGAAGGAGACGCCGCTGGCGGAGCAGCGGAGTGTCGACGATCAGGCCGCTTGGCTGGACGACCACACGGTGATGTACGCGGTGCCGCAGAAGGCGGGGACCGGGTATGACGTGTGGTCGACGCCGGCGGACGGGTCGGGGCAGCCGGTGTTGGTGGCGCCGGACGCCTTCTCGCCGTCGGTGACTTCGGGGTGACGGTTCCGAACCGCCGGGGTCACGGTGACCCCGGCAGTGAGTCGGCGTTCAGTTCGCGGCGGTGAACCGGCGGTGCCGGAAGGCCGGCTTCTCGATCTCGTCCAGCATCGCGACCGCGAAGTCCTCGGCGGAGATCTGGTCGCCGGCGGGGGAGTCCGTGCCGGTCTGGTAGGCGCCGGTGCGCTCGCCGGGCTGGATCACCGGGGCCGGGCTGAAGAACGTCCAGTCGGCGGTGTCGCCGAGGCCGCGGACGTACTCCAGGGCCTCGGCCGCGATGAGCGCCTCGGCCTTGTAGATCTCGGGGAACGCGGGGTCGTCGACCAGCCGCCGGCCGTTCACCAGCAGCGAGCCCGCGCCGCCGACGACGAGCAGGCGCGCGCTGCCCAGCGTCTCGGCCAGGGTCCGCAGGTCGGCCAGGAACTCGCGCCGGTCGCCGCCGGTGCGGCTCGGCCCGATCGCGGAGACGACGACGTCGGCGTCGGCCGCGACGCGCTTGGCGGACTCGGCGTCGCCGGCGTTCCCCCGCACCGCGCGCACGCCCTCGGGCAGCTCGCCGCCGGTGCGCGTGATGCCGGTGACCTCGTGGCCGCGGGCCAGCGCCTCGGCCACCACCCGGCTGCCGATCATGCCGGTGGCTCCGTAGACGGCGATCTTCATGGTCGTGTCTCCCTCAAAGTCGGTGTCGATTCTGATGACACGGAAGACAGTAACCATTGGTAACTGATTACTTCAACGTGCTATAAGTACCTCATGGTTACTATTGCCGGACCAGCGCGACCACGCCTGGTCGACGAGCTCCGGCCGGAGGCGTCCGGCGAGCCCGGGGCCGCCGCGGACCGCGGCGACCTGTTCGACGCCGACTGCCCGACGCGCCAGATCCTGGACCGCATCGGCGACAAGTGGACGGTCCTGGTCGTCCTGCTCCTGTCCGACGGCCCGATGCGCTTCACCGAACTGCGCGCCAATCTCGGCCGCGTCGCTCCGAAGGTCCTCACCCAATCCCTGCGCCGCATGGAGCGCGACGGCCTGGTCACCCGCGAGGTCTTCGCCGAGGTCCCGCCCCGCGTGGAGTACACCCTCACCGACCTGGGCCACTCCCTGGCCGGCCCGATCGCGGTGATCGGGAACTGGGCCGAGGTGAACATGCCGCGGTTCGCGGCCGCGCAGGCGGCTTATGACGCGGCGCACGGGGACTGATCGCGGCCGGGTGAGTGGTCGGCGGCGCGGGCTGGGTGCACGTGCCGCGGTTCGCGGTTCATCGTTCGCGGTGGTGCGGGCGGTTTGCGTTGCGGCGAGCCGGTTGGCGGTCGACCCTCAGGTGCCCTTCGCCGCGACCAGCACCTGCATCACCGCTGCCGGCACCTCCCGGTCCGGCCCGGAACTCGACGCGGCGAGCTTGCATCCGCCGAGTTCCACCACGCTCCAGTCGCCTGCGCCTCCGTTCGTGAACAGGACCGCGTACTCCGTCGCCGGACTGGTGCAGCTGTCAGTGTTGGCGGCCGTGGCGGCGTTCGTCAGGCCGTCGTAGATGGTGGCGGCCGGGGCGCCGGTGATCGTCGCGGCGGATTCGAAGTCGCCCGCCGGCTTCTGCTTGTCGGCGGTGCCCGTGAGCTTGTAGTAGCAGACGCGGAAGGGCTTGCCGGCGTTCTGTCCCGCGAAGAACGGCCTGGTCGACGCCGGTCCGTTCGTCTGCGCGCCGACGAACGCCATCTCGGCGAACTGCTGCTCGCAGCCACTGGCCTGGGCGCCCTGCGAGATCGTCTGGCGCAGCCGCACGGTCGACGTGACCTTGGTCTTCACGGCCGCCAAGGCGCTCGTCACGGTGCGGTCCGGCGCGGGGCACACGCCCCAGAACGGGATCTCGATGCGGTAGGCCGTGCCGTCGGCGTCGATCAGGACGAGCCACTGCTGGGCGTAGCCGATGGCGGCGCAGCTGTAGTTCCCACCCTGCGGAGTCGGCTCCGGGGGCCTGACATACGCGGCTCGCAAAGCGCTGACGAACGCGTCCACCGAGCCCGTCGACCGCACAGTGTTGACGACTGAGAACTGCCCCTGGCCCGGAACGTCCTGAAAGTCCTGCACACACTCCAGCAGCGCGACCGGATGCGCGGACGCCGGAAGCAAGCCGATCTTCGGGCTGGGTCCGTTGGCGGCGGACGTGATCTGCGCCACGTAGTCGGTGCAGTCGTTCTTCGTCTTCACCGGCGCGAACGTGTTGGACGTGGTCACCGCCTGGCCCGGACCGCCGTCCGAGGCGACCGGCTTGCTGGCGCACCCACTTACGATCAACGTTGACACGACAACACCGACACCGGTCAGAACTGTCCGCCTCATCGCCGCCCCTAAGAAGCCCGAAAACCGGAAACCGGAAAACCCGAAACCCGAAGAACTGGTGCCACTTCGACGCACCGGTCCTGCCCACGGTTCCCTCAATCGGTTCCCTCAATCCACGCAGGAGGCCCCATGTCCGACGACCGCACACAAGACCGTCAAGCCATCAGCGACCTGATGACCGGCTGGATCCACCGCGACCGCCAGGACTGGGAAGCGCTGGCCACCCTCTTCCACCCGGACGCGACCCTCAGAATCCTGTGGTTCGACGGCAAAGCCCTCGACTTCGTCGAAGGCTCCCGCCGCATGTCCCACGGCCCCCTGCGCAGCAAGCACTTCATCGGCGCCCCGACCGTCGAGTTCGCCGGCGACCGGGCCTTCGTCGAGACCAACGCGATCCTCCTCGCCGACCACACGGAACTGGGCATCGGCGCCACGGTCCACAACCGCTTCCTCGACCGCGTCAGCCGCCGCGACGGCGTCTGGCGCATCGAGCACCGCGACTCCGTCTACGACATGGGCGGCTTCACGTTCCCGTTCGGCACGCGTGCCGCCGAGGACATCGACTCCGACGACCTGCGCAGCCGGCATCCCCGCGAGTACGCCGCTCTGGCCTACCTGCTCGAAAGCACCGGCGCGTCAGTGGCCGGCCCGTTCCCGACCCGCTTCAGCGACCAGGAACAGGCCATCCTCGACGCGGCCCGCGCCTGGCTGGCCGACGCCTGACAATGGGTCAACGCTTCAAGTCGATGAGTCGACGCATCAAGCAGGCATAGGCAGCAACATGATCGGTGCGGTCGTCGGCTGCGCCGACCCCCCGGCCGGCTCCACCGTCAGCCCGATCGTCTGCGCGTCACCCAACCCGTGCGCCAGCACCGAGTCCGAAGCCTGCGTCCCGGCGGGCAGCACCCCACCGGACCGCGTCCCGGACGGCCCCATCATCCACAGCTGGTAAGCCTTCCCCGGCTCCAGGCGCGCCAGCCCGCTGATCGTGATCGCCGCCTCGTCCCGCGACCGCGAGACCAGTACGATCCCGGTCCCGCCGCTGCTGACGTTCACGCTGTCGGCGTGCGCGTCCGGCGCCGACAGCAGCGTCGAGATCGCCGCACTGCGCTGGTTCGCCTGGTCGATCTGGCTCTGCTGGTCGCCGACCCGCACCCCCAGCACCGCGACCGCCACCGCCAGCCCGGTCGCCACGCCCCACCCCAGGGCCGTGAACCACCGCCGCCGGGGCCGGGCCGCGGCCTGCCGCGCCGCGGCCAGGTCGGCCGCCGGGCCGTGCGCGACCAGCGGCGGGATCTGCCGCGTCACCGCGATCTGCGCGTCCACCGCCGCCTTCAGCCGCGCCGGCGGCGTCTCGGCGGCGGCCGAGGCCAGCAGCGCCGCGGTCTCCTGCAGCTCAGCCACCTCCTGCACGCAGGTGGGGCACTGGGCCAGATGACGTTCGAAAGCCTCACGCTCGGCCGGCTCCAGCGCGTGGCACACATACGCTCCGGTGAGCGAGTGGACTTCCGGGTCCATGGCGTTCATCCTCCCACCCCCAGGCAGTCGCGGAGCCGGGCCAGGCCGTCGCGCAGACGGGTTTTCACAGTGCCGAGCGGGCTGTTCAACAGATGCGCCACCTGCGAGTACGTGTAGCCGCCGTAATACGCCAACGTCACCGACTGGCGTTGTAGTTCTGTGAGCCCCTCCATACATCGCCGGACGCGCTCCCGGTCCAGCCGCGCCTCCACCGCCTCCACCACCTGGTCGAACGGCGGCTCGACCATCAGCTCGGCGGCGCGCGCGTCGCGGCGGGCGGCGGCATCGGCGGAGCGCACGCGGTCCACGGCGCGCGCGTGCGCCATGGTCAGCGCCCAGGCCCGGACCGAGCCGCGCTCCGGATCGAAGCGGCTGGCGGTGCGCCAGATCTCGACCAGCACCTCCTGTGCCACCTCCTCGGCCTGCGCCGGATCGCGCAGCACGCGGCGCGCCACACCCAGGATCGGCGGGGCGAGCTGTTCGTAGACCGTGTCGAAGGCCTGCCGGTCGCCGAGGGCCACGCGGTGCAGCTGCGATTCGAGCGTCGCCTGTTCCTCAGGCGCGGTCTTGGAGCCGGCAGACTTGGAGCCGGCACGTCCGAGCATGGGCTGTCGTCTCCAGCTGTCGAAGTCGTCGGGGGCACGGCGGCGCTCTGCCTGTCCCAATTCTGGCCTCACGACTGCTATTCGGTGCCCAAGCCGTCCCGGATTGGTCCGGACGTGTCTACATCGTCGGCTCCGCGTTGATGCCGGTCAGCAGCCTCAGCTCCGCTTCGGGAAGCGGGGGAGAAACGCGCTGGTCCGTGCGGCGTAGTCGGCGTAGCCGGGACGCGTCGCCGACAAATGGGCCTCCACCAGGGGCTTACCGCTCCCGGAGGTCAGCAGCCAGGTCATCAGCGCCGGCGACAGGACGGTCAGCAGCACCGGCCAGGCGCCCACGGCGATCAGGAACAGCCCCCACCACACACAGGCGTCGCCGAAGTAGTTGGGGTGGCGGGTATAGCGCCACAAGCCCTCGGTCATGAGACGGCCGCGGTTGGCCGGATCGGATTTGAAGCGCGCCAGCTGCCAGTCGCCGACCGCCTCGAAACCGATGCCGACCAGCCACAGCAGCACGCCGATCACGGCGCACGCGACGGCCACGGCCGAAGTGCCGATCGCGACCAGGCCGACCTGCACCGGCAGCGAAATGAACCAGACCAGCGCCCCTTGCAGCAGGTAGACGCGGGTGAACGCGGCCCACGCCGGATTCCCGCCGGCCTTGGCCAGCATCGCGGCGTAGCGGGGATCCTCCGGGGCGCCGCGTCCGCGTCGGGCGATGTGCAGCGAGAGCCGCAGCCCCCACGCGACGGTGCAGGCGGTCAGCAGCCAGCGGCGCCATCCGTCGCCGTGCCCGGTGGTCAGCGCGGTGGTCACGACGGCGACCAGCGCGAACGCCGATCCCCATACGGCGTCGACGTATCGGTGACGGTTCCGAGGTAGGGCGACGACGAACACGGCGCTGAACACGATCAGAAGAACCGCCGCGTCGATGGCCGACACGGCGGCGAACGCCGACACTGACTCAGCCCGCATACTTACTGTCCTCCGGTCTTTGTCAGGTCTTTGATTTTGCGGTCGCGCCTGGCGCTTCGGCGGGTTCCAGGTCGTGGGACGACCGGCAGCCCGCGCAGGAACAACGCAACACCCTGCCTTCGGATGCGGGCCGCGACCGCCAGCGGCGCCAGCGGGTGCCGGGCGGCCAGGCGCAGCAGCTCGCGGGGGGTCGCGGCGCGGCGCCGGCCGTGGACGCTGGCCACGAACGGCGCCGCGTCCGGCACGTCCAGCTGGATCGCGAGGCTGAGCTGGTCGTCGGGCTCGGGCAGACGCATGCGGTAGACGCCGCCTTCGATCGGCAGGAAGGGCGAGACGTAGAACTCCTTGGCGACGTTCGCGCGGCCTTCCTCGTCGGGGAACAGGAGATAGGCGTGGCGTCCACCGTAAGTGTTGTGGACTTCGGCGACGGCGCACAGGAGGCGGTCGTCGGCGTCGCGGACCCAGTAGACCGTCAGCGGGTTGAACACGTAGCCGAGCACGCGGGCCGCGGTGAGCATCAGGACCCTGCCGCCGGTGAGGTAGATCCCGTGGTCGGCGAGGAAGTCCTCCAAGCCGGCGCGGATGCTGATGTCGGTGCCGGTGAAGTGGTCGGCGGGGGTGAAACCGGCGAGCGGACGCAGCGGGCCGGGCAGGTGGGGGAGGTGGTCGAGGTCGACCAGCCAGAGGTAGGAGGAGTACGTGAAGTCGTTCGCCACGCGGCCTCGGCGCACGTGGCGGATGTGGCATTCGTAGAGCGCTGATGTTTCCGCTGGGGTACTCGCCACGCTGCTCACCAGGTCACCCCGAACGCCGCGGCGGCCGCGACGCCGGAGGCGCAGCCGTCCTCGTGGAAGCCCCAGCCGTGGTAGGCGCCGGCGAAGGCGGTGCGGGCGGTGGTCAGCGCCGCGAGGCGGGAGCGTGCCGCGACGGATTCGGGGGTGTAGACGGGGTGTTCGTAGCGCATGCGGTCGATGACGGCCGCCGGGTCGATCCGGTCGGCGGCGTTCATCGTGACCAGGTACTCGACCGGCGTGGTGAGGTGGTGGAGGTGGTTCATCGCGTAGGTCACGACGGCGCGGTCCGCGGATCCGTCGGGGTGAGGCTGGGGCCGGGGTCGCGACTGCGGCTGCGGCCGCTTGGAGCTGCGGGTGCAGGAGGGCAGCAGGTAGTTCCACGAGCTGTAGGCGGCGCGCGTCGACGGGAGCAGTGCGGTGTCGGTGTGGAGCACGGTCTCGTTGACCGAGTAGGGGATGGCGCCGAGGACCGCGGATTCCTCCGGGGTGGGGTCGGCGAGGAGGCGTAATGCCTGGTCGGAGTGGGTGGCGACGACGACTTTGGCGACGGTGTGGAGGTCGTCGGCGTCGTCACGGATCTCGACTCCGTCTGCGGTACGGCGCAGGGTCCGGACCGGGGTGCTCAGGTGGACGGCGTGCAGGTTCTTCACCGCGCGCTCCACGTAGGTCTTCGAGCCGCCGGTGACGGTGCGCCAGCTGGGCGAGCCGGTGACGGCGAGCATGCCGTGGTGGTTGAGGAACTGGAACAGGTACGCGGCCGGGTAGCGTTCCGCGGTCTCGCGTCCGGAGGACCACACAGCGGAGACCAGCGGGAGGATGAAGTGGTCGGTGAAGAAGCGGGAGTAGCCGCCGGCGGCCAGGAACTCGCGCAGCGTGGTGGCGGAGGCGGCCGGGTCAGGCGTGGTTTCCAGCAGCTGACGTGCGTCGCGGTGGAACCTGCGCACCTCCAGGAGCATCCGGAGGAACGCCGGACGTAACGCCTGGCCGGGGGTGGCGAACAGGCCGCGCGGGCCCTTCGCGCCGGCGTACTCCAGGCCGCAGCCCTCGCAGCGCACGCTCATCGACATCTCGGTCGGCTGGGTGGCGACGCCGAGCTCGGCGAACAGGCGGATGAGGTGCGGGTAGGTGCGGCGGTTGTGGACGATGAAGCCGCTGTCGACGGAGAGTATGCGGCCGGCGTCGGCGACCTCGTGGGTGTGGGCGTGGCCGCCGAGGCGGTCGTCCGCTTCGAACAGCAGGACGTCGTAGCGCCGTTGCAGGACGTAGGCGGCTGTCAGCCCGGCGATGCCGGAGCCGATGACCGCTACCTGCTCGCGGTTGTTGTCCCGTGCTGACGCCGATGCGGTCACCGGTACCTCCCTTGACGATGTCTCGACAGGAGGTATTCGGTGCCGGCGGGGATCCGGATTGGCGGATTCGGGGAGCGGGCAATCCGTGCGGCGTGCCGCTCCGAATCGGCAAGGAGAGCTGCTGGAATGGATTGGTGAGTAAGCCGTTGCCTACATCTTCTTCGTTGCCGTCCGGGCCGCCGACCGCGATCGCGCTGTTCACCCGTGACCTGCGTGTTCACGACAACCCGGTGTTGGCCGCCGCGGCGGCGTCCGGTGGCGGGGCCGGGGGCTCGGACGGCCGGGTGGTACCGCTGTTCGTGCTCGACGACGGGATCCTGCCGCTGATCAGCCCGACGCGGCGGCGGTTCCTGGAGGAGTGCCTGGCCGACCTGGATGCGGGGCTTCGCAAGCTCGGCGGGCGGCTGGTGCTGCGGTCGGGGGAGGTCGTCGCAGAGGTCTGCCGGGTCGCGGCCGAGGTGGGGGCGACGGAGGTGCATCTGGCCGCCGATGTCACTGCTTACGCGCGGGAGCGGGAGCGTTCGCTCGCGTCGGCGTTGCGTGCGCAGGGTGCGGTGCTCCAGCTGCACGACCAGGTCCACACCATCCAGGTGCCGGGGGAGTTGCGGCCGACGGATCGGGACTACTTCTCGGTGTTCACGCCGTACTGGCGGCGGTGGGCCGAGCTGCCGTTGCGGGTTCCGGCCAAGGCGCCACGGCTGACCGTGCCCGACATCGCCGGGCTGACCGTGCCCGACCCCGGCCCTGTTCCGGGTGCCGACCTACCCGGTGGCGAGAGCGCCGGTCGGCTCCGGGCGCGCAAGTGGCTGGCCAACACCGTCGACGAGTACGAGGACATCCACGACGACCTCGCCGCCGACGTCACCTCGAAACTGTCGCCGTACCTGCACTTCGGCTGCGTGTCGGCCACCGAACTCGCGGCGCGCGCGACCCGCGACCACCCCGGCGCGGGCACGGAGGCGTTCCTGCGTCAGCTGTGCTGGCGCGACTTCCACCACCAGGTCCTCGCCGCGCGCCCGGACGCCGCCCATACCGACCTGCGCTCGCGCGGTACCTGGGCCGACGACGCCGAGGGCCTGGCGGCATGGACGTCGGGCGCCACCGGCATCCCCGTCGTCGACGCCGGCATCCGTCAGCTCGCCGCCGAAGGCTGGATGCACAACCGCGCGCGCCTGATCACCGCGGGCTTCCTGACCAAGACCCTCGGCATCGACTGGCGCCACGGCGCCGCGCACTTCGCGCACCACCTCCTCGACGCCGACGTCGCCAACAACATCCTGAACTGGCAGTGGGTCGCCGGCACCGGCATGGACACCCGCCCCAACCGCGTGCTGAACCCGCTGCGCCAGGCCGCGCGCTACGACCCGGCGGGGGAGTACGTACGCAGGTACGTCCCCGAACTCGCGGACTTGGCGGACCCGGCGCAGGTGCACCAGCCCTGGCGCCTCGGCCCGGCCGCGCTGAGCGAGCGCGGGTATCCGGCGCCGATCGTGGGGGTCGAGGGCGGCCGGGTCGCCAGGCGCGAGGTGGAGCCGGGGGAGGCGCTGTTCTGAGGCGCGTCGGCGCGAGCGGGGCGTGCATCTCGGAGGTGGGGCGTTTGCGTTCGTGGTGACGGCGTTTGCGTCATGCGAGTGGTACGGAGCATCCGTATATACCGGGCGTTCACTGTTATCACGTAGCCCCGCCACCGAAAGGCAACGGCGCAAGTGACGAAGATCCTTGTCGTGGACGACGAGCCGCAGCTGCTGCGAGCTCTCCGCATCACCTTGAAAGCCCGCTCGTACGAGGTCGAGACGGCCGGCGGCGGTGTGGACGCGCTCGCGTCCGCCGCGCGGCATCGTCCCGATCTCGTGCTGCTGGACCTCGGCCTGCCCGATATGGACGGCGCCGACGTCATCCTGCGCCTGCGCGGTTGGACGGAGGTCCCGATCGTGGTGCTCTCCGGGCGTACCGACCAGGCGGAGAAGGTGCGGGTGCTCGATGCCGGGGCGGATGACTTCGTCAGCAAACCGTTCTCCATGGACGAGCTCATCGCCCGCCTCCGCGCCGTGCTGCGACGCCGGGAGTTCGCGGGCGAAGCAGCCGCCTCGGCCGCGGTGCGGTTCGTCATCGGCCCCAGCACCGTGGACCTCGCGGCGCGCACGGTGACCCGCGACGGCGCCGGCATCCGCCTCACCCGCACCGAGTGGGCAGTGCTCGAACCACTCCTGCGGCACCCGAACCAACTCGTCAGCATCGCCCGCCTACTGCGCGACGTCTGGGGCCAGGCCGCCGGCGACAGCGGCCACCTGCGCTTCCACATGGCGCGCCTGCGCCGCAAGCTCGAAGCCGACCCGCAGCACCCGGTGCATCTGCTCACCGAGTTCGGGACGGGCTACCGCTTCGTGCCGGGGACTCGGGCGGCGGTGGAGGCGGCGACGGCGTGAGCTGACCTGAGCTGACCTGAGCTGAGCTGGGCACGCGCAAGCCGGAACCCGGCCCGGCCGGATTCGCCGGCCTTCAGACCGCCGCGTTCTTGGTGCCGATCTCGTCGATCAGGCCCTTGATGAGGCGTTCGATCTCGTCGCGGATGGGGCGCACGGCTTCGACACCCTGGCCGGCGGGGTCGGTGAGGACCCAGTCGAGGTACTTCTTGCCGGGGTAGACGGGGCAGGTGTCGCCGCAGCCCATGGTGATGATGTAGTCCGAGGCCAGGGCGGCTTCGTCGGTGAGGATCTTCGGGGTCTCAGCCGACAGGTCGATGCCGACCTCGTTCATGGCATCCAGCACCGCGGGGTTCACGGCGTCCGCCGGTGCGGAGCCGGCGGAGCGGACGGTGACGCGGTCCCCGGCGTAGTGGGTGAGGAATCCGGCGGCCATCTGGGAGCGGCCGGCGTTGTGGATGCAGACGAACAGCACGGACGGCTTGGTGTCGGACATCAGGGGGTGCCTTTCCGGTCGTCCGGTTCGCCGTCCGCGGCTTCCGGCAGGTAGGTGAGCAGGTCGGTCAGGCGGTCGGCACCGGCATGGGATGCGATCTCAGCGGCTCGCTGACCAGCGAGGCGTGGTCCTGCATCGACATATGTCTATGTTGACAGAAATGGATATTCCGAGGCAACGGCCCCGTCGTCGATCAGGATCGCCAGGCCGCCCAGGGCTTGACCTTGGAGTCGGATCCAAGGTTTAGCGTGGAGGCCATGAGCGGCACGGACGTGATGGTGAAGGGCCTGCGGGTCGCGGAGTTGGCCGCCGCCGTGGGCATCAGCCCGGACGCGGTCCGGTTCTACGAACGCGAGGGCCTGCTGCCGGCGCCGGAGCGCACCGCGTCCGGCTACCGGTCCTACGGCCCCGAAGCCGTGGAGCGGCTGCAGTTCGTGCAGGGCTGTCAGCGCCTGGGGCTGCGGCTGCGCGACATCGCTGACCTGTTGGCGGTACGCGACACCGGGACGTGCCCGTGCGAGCCCGCCGAGGATCTGCTGCGCCGCCGCATTGCCGAGGTGGACGCCGAAATGGCCCGCCTGGCGGCGCTTCGAGCGGAGATGGCGGCGATGGCCGATGCGCTGCCGTCCGCGACTTGTCCACCGCCGACCCCCGGCGTGTGGTGCCCGCCGACCGAGAGGAGGTGACGTTCCATGACCGAGATCGAGGTGAACGCGGCGTGCTGCTGCGACGACCCGGACTGTTCTCCGGAGCTGTGCGGCTGCGATTGCGGCTGCTGAGCTGAGTGTGACGCTTCGCCGCGCGCGCCGGCGGAGCTATGCCAGAGCTTTGTGATCCTCCTCGGCGACGGCCCAGGCCTGCGTATACGGGTGTTGAGTAAACCACAACTCTTGTTAACTTTATTGACGAGAGTCATTGCGGGTCGGCCACCCGCGTGCTTCATTGGTAAAACACCCTTACGAATCGCTTGTGGGAGGCCCACACCACCATGTCATCGATCCGTACCCGCCTGGCTGTGGCACTCGTCGCAGCCCTTGCACTCGCCACCCCGGCGGCCACCGCGAACGCCCGCGCGGCCGCTACGCACAGCGCCGCCGCCACGCGGTCCGCTGCCGCCACGCACTCCGCTGCCGCGTCGAGCGGCACCACGTACACGGCCGCCCAGGTGTTGGCCGACATCAAGCAGAACTCGACCTCCGCCACCCAGGTCAACACCAAGCCCCACATCAACACCATGACGCGGGCCATGAACGTGAACGTGTACCAGCCCACGGCCGGCGTCTTCGTCTACACCTCCAGCATGGCCATCGACGACGACGGCAGCGACCCCGATCCGGATCCGGACCACCAGGACCAGACCACCTTCCAGGACAGCAACGGCGCGCAACTGGCCGCGCACCACGTGCCGTTCTACGTCCTGGGCGACGACTGCTGGGACAAGACGAGCCCCTGCCCGCACTTCTTCTACAAGGAGCACGGCATCTCCGGCCGGCAGTTCGCGCTGGTCTTCTACAACGGCAACGTCATCGGCGCGATCTTCGGTGACACCCAGACCGGGAACAGTCAGACCACCTCGTCCAACGACTCGCGCGAGCTGGGCGAGGCGTCGGTGAAGGCGGCCTCGCTGCTCGGCATCCCGAGCAGCGGCACCACCGGCGGCGTGGACAACGGCGTGACCGTCGCGATCATCTCCGGCGCGTCCTGGGTCGTCAACGGCACCAACGCCAACCTCAACGCCAATGCCCAGGGCATGGTGCAGAACGCCCTGAACACCCTCGGCTCGAGCATGGGCGGCACGCCTCCGCCGCCGGCGAACGACTTCTCGGTGGCGGTGTCTCCGGCCTCGGGGTCGGTGACGGCCGGTTCTTCGGCGTCGGTGTCGGTCGGCACCTCCGTGACGTCCGGGTCCGCCGAGTCGGTGGCGCTGTCCGCGTCCGGCCTGCCGAGCGGGGCCACGGCCTCGTTCAGCCCGGCCAGCGTGAACTCCGGGGCGTCCTCGACACTGACCGTCGCCACCTCGGCGGCGACCCCGGCGGGTACGTATCCGATCACCGTGACCGGAACGGCGTCCAGTGGTACCCACACGGCCTCGTACACACTCACCGTCACCTCGGCCGGTAGCGGTGGTTGCACGTCGGCGCAGTTGTTGGCGAACCCTGGTTTCGAGTCGGGGGCCACGTCTTGGTCTCAGAGTTCGACGTTGGGTTTCACTCCGATCACCAAGGCCACGTCTGCTGAGCCGGCGCACTCCGGGTCGTGGATCGCGGACTTCAACGGCAACGGGTCCAAGGACACTGACACCGCTAGCCAGTCGGTGACCATACCGGCCGGTTGCACGGCGTCCCTGAGTTACTGGCTGCATGTCGATTCCACAGAAAGCACGACTACGGCCAAGCCCGACACGTTTACTGCGCAGGTGTTGAACTCGGCTGGGACGGTGCTGGGCACCGTCGGGTCGTTCTCGAACCTGGACAATGCCACCGGCTACACGCAGCGCACTGCCGACCTGTCCGCGTATGCCGGGCAGACGGTCACGCTGAAGTTCACCGGTGCCGAAACCGACACCAGCGGCGGCACCACCAACTTCGTCCTCGACGACACCGCGCTGAACGTCTCCGGCAGCACCTCGCCGCCGCCGACGAACGACTTCTCCGTCTCCGATGCTCCGGCATCGGGTTCGGTCACGGCCGGCGGCTCGGTGACGTCAACGGTCACGACCGCGGTGACATCCGGGTCGGCACAGTCGGTGGCCCTGTCGGCGTCCGGCCTGCCCGCCGGGGCCACGGCGAGTTTCAACCCGGCGTCGGTCACCGCGGGCGGTGCCAGTAGCCTGACCATCGCGACGGCCTCGACCACCCCGGCCGGGACCTACCCGGTGACCGTGACCGGCGCGGCCGCTTCGGGCTCGCACACCGCCACGCTCACGCTGACGGTGACCGCGCCCAGCGGTGGTTGCACGTCGGCGCAGTTGTTGGCGAACCCTGGTTTCGAGTCGGGGGCCACGTCTTGGTCTCAGAGTTCGACGTTGGGTTTCACTCCGATCACCAAGGCCACGTCTGCTGAGCCGGCGCACTCCGGGTCGTGGATCGCGGACTTCAACGGCAACGGGTCCAAGGACACTGACACCGCTAGCCAGTCGGTGACCATACCGGCCGGTTGCACGGCGTCCCTGAGTTACTGGCTGCATGTCGATTCCACGGAGAACACAACCAGCGCCAAGCCCGATACCTTCACTGTGCAGGTGTTGAACTCGGCTGGGACGGTGCTGGGTACCGTCGGGTCGTTCTCGAACCTGGACAACGGCACCGGTTACACCCAGCGCACCGCCGACCTGTCGGCGTACGCCGGGCAGACGGTCACGCTGAAGTTCAGCGGTGCCGAAACCGACACCAGCGGCGGCACCACCAACTTCGTCATCGACGACACCGCGCTGACGACTTCCTGATCGAGCGCTCCAAGGAACACGCCGGCCCCGACACTCTGGAAGGAGTGTCGGGGCCGGCACGTGTGAACTGCCGGACCCTGCAACGGCTTATGCAAGCCGCTGGTGCTCGCGGTCCCAGACCTGTGCCGCCGCCTGCACCGCGTCCCAGGTCGAGGCCAGCGGAGGGGCGTAGGACAAGTCCAGGTCGCTGATCTCCTCGATCCGCATGCCGTGGAACAGCGCCGTGGCGTAGATGTCCACGCGCTTGGCGATCTCGGCGCCGACGTGCCCGACCAGCTGGGCGCCCAGAAGCAGGCCGGTGTCGCGGTCCCCGGTGACCTTGATCGTGATCGGAGAGACACCCGGGTAGTAGCGCCTGTGGTCGTCCTGGACGCTCAGCGAGTCGACCGGACTCCAGCCCCGGCCTGCGGCTGCGGCCCCGGCGGTGTGCAAGCCGGTGCGGGCCGCGACCAGGTCGAACACCTTGACCACCTGGGTGCCCAGGCTCCCGGCGAACTTGCGGCTGCCGCCCAAGGCGTTCTCCCCGGCGATGCGACCTTGCTTGTGAGCGGTGGTGCCCAGTGGCAGCCACGTCTCGCCGAGCAGCCGGTGATGGGTGGTCGCGCAGTCCCCGGCGGCGAACATGTGCGGAATGCTGGTACGCATCTGCCGGTCCACCGCGATCGCCCCGCGCGCACCTAGACGGACGCCGGCGCCTTCAGCCAGAGCGGTGTTCGGCCGCACGCCGGCCACCACGAGGACCACATCGGCCGTGCGGACCAGATTCTGGCCGTCCGGGCCCTTGGCGCGCACCGTCAGCCCCGCCGCGTCGGTCGTGACCTCGGCGACGGTGGTCCCGGTCAGAACCTCCACACCGTGGAGCGCGAGTTCGGCACGGATGAGCGCTCCGAGATCGGCGTCGACCGTGGGCAGCACTTGGGGCAGCGCCTCGATCTGCGTCACCTGCACTCCACGGGTCATCAGCGCCTCGGCCATCTCCAGCCCGGTGTACCCGCCGCCGACGATCACGGCACTGCCCGGCTGCCGCGCCGACAGGTCGTCCATCAACGCCCGCGCGTCGCCGATCGAGCGCAGAAGGAACACACCCCGATCCGGCCCCAGCTCACGCAGCCCGGCGATCGGCGGCCGCACACTGTCGGCACCGGTGGCGACGATCAACTCGTCGTACGCCACCTCCGAGAGCCGGCCGTCACGCCCGCACACGCCGACGCGGCGCTGCTCGGCGTCGATCGACACCGCGGTGGACCACGGCACGACGTGCATCCCGGACGCCTCCAGATCGGCCATGGTGCGGTGCGCCAAATCACCCCAGTCCGCCACCTCGCCGGAGAGGAAGTACGGGATGCCGCAGATGGAGAAGTTCGGATAGCCGTCGGCGAGCAGCACGGTCACGTCGCTGCTGGGATCAAGTTCGCGGGCTCGCAGCGCCGCACTGATACCGGCATCGCTGCCACCGATCGCGACCACATGCTTAGCGGACATCAGGACTCCCGGGAGATGTCGATGTACTGATCTAAGTGGGTTGTGTGGATCTAAGTAAAGTGTCTCTGCCTTAACTGTCCTGCGCGTTTCAAGCACGTTCAGAACACCGCAGCCTGTTTCGCTGCCGATGCGAGCCGCGTCCGGGCCGCGCGAGCATCCACACCGCGTACAGCTCGGCCAAGAGGCCGACCATCCGCCAGCCGAGCTTGTCAGCTACAGCAGCTGGACCCGCCGTCCGCCTCGACGATCGCCAGCGGCCGGGCCGGCAGCCCGCCCGAAATCCCGGTCGCCAGCCCGATGCTCACCGGCTCCGGCGTCCCGCAGGAGCTGCCGCAGCCGCCGGCTTCGCCCTCGTCGCCGGGGAGGGTGGTGTTGCAGACCCCGGTCTCCGGTAGTTCCAGGCGGAGGTCGCGGGCGGCGTCCCAGTCCCCGTCCAAGGCGGCGACCACGGAGCGGGCTTGCTCGTAGCCGGTAGCGAGAAGGAACGTCGGGGCGCGGCCGTAGGACTTCATGCCGATCGCGTAGAAGTTGGGTTCCGGGTGCGCCAACTCGTCCACGCCGTGCGGGGGAACGGTGCCGCAGGAGTGCTCGTTCGGGTCGATCAGCGGGGCCAGGGCACGCGTCGAACCCAGGATCGGGTCCAGGTCCAGACGCAGCTCGCTGGTGATGGAGTGATCGGGACGGAACCCGGTCGCGGCCACGATCCGATCCACGGTCACGACCTTCTTCGCTCCACGGGCATCGGTGCTTTCGACCTCGACGTTGCCGTTACTGAGGACCCTGATCGCCTGCGCCGAGAACTGGTTGATCAACTCGATCTGCCCCTGCTCGACCAGCTTCTTCACTCGGGTCCCGAGGGCACCACGTGCCGGGAGGGCGTCAGCCTCTCCGCCGCCGTAACTGCGGGCCGCCGAACCGGTCCGGATCGCCCAGGAGATACGGGTCCCCGGCTCCTGCTCGGCGAGGTCGGCCAGCACCAGCAGCGTGTTCGCCGCCGAGTGCCCGGCGCCGACCACCAGCGTGTGCTTGCCGGCGTAGGTGGCGCGGGCCGGGCCGAGGACATCCGGGAGTGCGTGGTCGATGAACGCCGCTGCCTCGGCTTCGCCGTGGGCCGGCAGGCCGGAAGCGCCCAGGACGTTCGGAGTGCCCCAGGTGCCGGAGGCGTCGATGACCGCCCGGGCGTGCAGATCGGTGGTGACGCCCTCGGTCTCGACCCGCACCAGGAACGGCGCGAACTCGCGGCTGCGCGAGCGGACCCGGTCCACCCCGACCCGGCTGATCGCGGTCACCTGATGCCGCAGACGAATGTGCTTCGCGATCTGTGGCGTGGCGGCCAGCGGCACCAGGTACTGTTCGACCAGCTCCGCGCCGGTCGGCGAGGCGTCCTCATCCGGCGCGGTCCAGCCGGTCGGCTCCAACAGCGCACGGGCAGCGGCGTCGATGTCGTAGCGCCACGGGCTGAACAGCCGCACGTGGCCCCACTGGCGGATCGCCGCACCGACGGTGTCGCCGGCCTCCAGCACCTGGAAGGTGATGCCGCGCTCCGCCAGGTGCGCGGCGGCGGCCAGGCCGACCGGTCCCGCGCCGATCACCACGACGGGCAGTTCCTCCTGGGCCTGATTCATCGTTCCGACTCCGTCCTGTTCTATACGCGTGTTCTGCGATGCGAGTTCGATGACTGTTCGGACGACCAGTCCGGCCATCGCCGTCAGGGTTTCGGGCTGGACCCGCTCCGCCGTGTCGTCTTCCGAGTGATAGCCGGGCATCCCGGCCCCGAGGCCGACAACGGCCAGGCCGGCAACGGCGTACCGGCGGTTGTCCGAGGCGACCTGTCCAGCGGCCAGCGGGACGTCGGTCGCCCTCCCGGCCGCGTCGAGTGCGGTCAGGATCGGCATGGCGGCCCCGCCGGCCTCCACAGCGACCGACTCGTGCAACTCGCCGGCGCCGTCGACGTTGATGATCAGCGGGCTGTGACCCTCGGCGACCAGCCGGGCGGCGTGGTGGGCCGAGCCGAGCGTGCCGATCTCCTCGCCGTCGAGCAGCGCGATCGACAGGCCGGCGCCCTTCAGGACGTGCTTCTTCAGCAGCCGCGCGGCCTCCAGGACCACCGCGACACCGGAGGCATTGTCCGAGGCGCCGGGCCGATGGACCCCGTCGATGTCCCCGACACCGTCGTAGTGCGCGGTCAGCCAGATATCCGGCTCGCCGGACTCCGCGGGGACGATGGCGGCGTACAGGTTGGCGGCGCCGCCGACCGGCGTGTCGAAGGCGTCGACCTCGCTGACCGCGTCGAGTGCGGTCAGCTCGTCCTCAAGCCGGGCGCGGGCAGCGGTCCCGCCCGGGCTGGCCACACGTCGCCCGGCCAGCTCGCGCGCGGCCAGCGTCGTGACCGTGGCCTTCATGCGCTCAGCGGACGGCTCCGGCGCGATCGGGGCACTCATCAGCCGCAACCGCAGGCGCCGGTGGCCACCGCATCGGCCTTGGCAGCGGTGCCGCAGCAGGCTTCCTCGGCTGTCGCCTCGGCCATGGTGCCGCAGCACGGTCCGCCGGTCTCCGTCGGCGCGCCGGGCCCGGTATTCGCGGCCGGGCTGCCACAACAGCCGGTGCCGGCCGCCGGATTGAAGGCCTCCGCCAGATCGCCTTGGAACCCGCCGACGGGGCCCGTCACGGTCTGCTCGCTCATGTCCCTACTCCTCACGCAGGTGGTGGCACGCAGGTGGTGGTGCGATGAACGATCGGCGGTTCAGACGCGCGGCAGGCTCAGCACGGCCGCAGTGCGGGCCGCCTCCAGCCGACGAGCCGAGCGCTCGACGCTGGTGGAGATGCCGGAGCCGTCGCAGAACTTCACGCCCAGGTCACGGGCCTGCTTGCTGGTGGTGCCGGAACGGCGGAACATGGGGTTCCCCTTATCTCGAAGTTTTTCGAAGCAGCCTCAGCTTGCCCCCTGTTTTGAGATCTGTCAATCTAGAGACATGTCGAAACAGAAGGAGCTGCCGCTGCTGGAGGCCGACACCTCCGCCCCGTGCTGCGAGCCCCTTGCCGAGCACTCCATCTCCACCGCCGACGCGATCGCCCTGGCCCCGGCCTTCAAGGCACTCGGCGACCCGATCCGCCTGCAACTGCTCTCCCAGATCGCCTCCGCCCCCGAAGGCGAGACCTGCGTGTGCGACCTGAACGTCGGCTTCGACGTCTCCGGCCCCACCATCAGCCACCACCTCAAAGTGCTTCGCGAGGCCGGCCTCATCGAAGGCGAACGCCGCGGAACCTGGGTCTACTACACCGCCGTGCGCGAGAAGATGTCCGCGCTGGCCGGGCTCCTCGTCACGGAACCCGCCGGAGCAGCCGGCTGACCCGGCGGCAGCGCGCGGCGAGTCCCGATTGCGTGGCCGGCTACGTGGTTTCGCCGATGTAGGGAGACCTGCGGGGACGCGAAACTCGTGGGACGTCTCAACACCCACGACGATCCCGCGTCACGGAAAGAAGTTCCCATGAAACCAGGCACGATCCGAGTCAATGGACGACACAGCCCGATGGCGTGGCTGCTCTACCTGACCAAGCTCACCATCGAAATCGACGGCACGCCGCAAACGGGTTCCTGGGGAGAGCGCACCATTTCGGTCGCGCCCGGGCGGCATGAGGTGAAGGTCTACTTCAAGTACATCACCAAGGAGCGCTGCTGCGAAGCGTGGGCGAAGGTCGACGTCGTCGACGGTCAGTCCGTCGCCATGGAGTACCGGAGCCCGATGATGATGACGTCGGCCGGCCGCCTGACGGTTCACGGCTGAGGCGTCGGGGAGCGATCACAGCTGTGAAGACACGTGGGGGGATCCCGCCGCTGGCAGGGCGCGCCGCCGCCCGGCCGTAGCCCGGCGTCGTGCTCAGCGGACCGGCTGCGCGTTCGCTGACGCGGCTGATCGAGCCCTGGGATCGAGAGTTTCCGGCCCGGACGGTGCCCGGTCCGCTCGCGACCGAGGCATTGCCCTGGTGGGCTCGCCGGGGGTGACGTGGAGCCGGCCGCGGTGCTGGTTCGCGGCAGAATATCGCCATGAAGCTCGAGCGCGTCGAAATCCGTCGGATCGACATCCCGTTACGCACGCCGTTCCGGACCTCGCTGGGACTTGAGCTGAACCGTGACATCCTGCTGTTGCGCGCCGACACGTCCGAGGGCTCCGGCTGGGGCGAGTGCGTTGCCATGCCCGAGCCCGGCTACTCGGAGGAGTACCTGGACGGTGCCGCGGAGATGATCCGGCGCTTTCTGCTGCCGGCGGTGGCGGCGCTCGACGATCTCACCCCGGCGCGGGTGGCCGCGGCGATGGCGGCGTTTCCCGGCCATCCGATGGCCAAGGCGACGGTCGAGATGGCGGTCACGGACGCGTGGCTCCGGGCGCGGGGGACCTCGTACGCCGACCACCTCGGCGGGATGCGCGACGTCGTGGACTGCGGGGTGTCGGTGGGCATCGCGGACACGCTCGATCTCCTCGTCGCCGAGGTCTCGGGCTACGTGGACCAGGGCTACCGCCGGGTCAAGCTGAAGATCGAGCCGGGCTGGGACCTCGCGCCGGTCCGGGCGGTCCGCGAGCGCTTCCCGGACATTGCGCTCCAAGCCGACGCCAATGCCGCCTACACCCTCGGCGACGCCCGCCACCTGGCCGCCCTCGACGCCTTCGACCTGGTGATGCTCGAGCAGCCGCTGGCCGCCGAGGGCCTGCGCGACCACGCCGCGCTGGCCCGCATGCTGCGCACCCCGATCTGCCTGGACGAGTCCATCACCTCCGCGCGCAGCGCCGCCGACGCCATCGGCCTGGGGGCGTGCGCGATCGTCAACATCAAGGCCGGCCGGGTCGGCGGCTACCTGGAGGCGCGGCGCATCCACGACGTCTGCGCCGCGAACAGCGTGCCGGTCTGGTGCGGCGGGATGCTGGAGACCGGGCTGGGCCAGGCGGCCAACGTGGCGCTCGCGGCGCTGCCGGGCTTCACGCTGCCCGCGGACATCGTGCCGTCCGAGCGCTACTTCAGCACCGACGTCACGGCGCCGATCACCATGGACGAAGGCCGGATCGCGGTTCCGGAGGGGCCGGGTCTGGGGCTGGACCCGATTCCGGAGATCGTCGAGGGCTACACGACGGACGTGGTCACCGTCGGCGGGTTTTGATTGTCATATGCGACCTATGCGATCGCCATGAGCGATCTTCCCACGAGCGTGGAACCCCTTGTAACTTCCGGGTTACTGAATGTTCTCATCGTGAGAAGGCAAGGTTGACGTGAGTGCTGGCAACGTTCTTTCGCCGTCCTGCCCCGTCGCCGGCCACGAGCCCGAGCGCGGTTCCATGCCCGACATCACCGGGGAGGCCGAGGACTTCCTGCGGCAACTGCGCGACGAGGGCATCGGCCTCTCCCCTGATCGCGTCGACGAGGTTCGGGCCGAGATCCAGGCCACCGGCACCTACTCGCACACGGTCGAGGAGCTGCGCTGGGGAGCCCGCATCGCCTGGCGCAACACCCCGCGCTGCATCGGCAAGTTCTACTGGAAGGCGCTGGCGATCTGCGACATGCGGCATCTGACCACCGCCGAGGAGGTCTTCGCCGCGCTGGTCCAGCAGCTGCGCGAAGCCTTCGACGGCGGCCGGGTGCGCCTGCTGATGACCGTCTTCGCGCCCCGCGAACCCGGCCGCGAGGGCATCCGGATCTGGAACTCCCAGCTGATCCGCTACGCCGGGTACCGGCAGGCCGACGGCTCGGTGCTCGGCGATCCGGAGACCGCCGACCTCACCGAGCGCCTCACCGCGATGGGCTGGGAACCCGGCAAGCCGGGGCGCTTCGACATCCTGCCGATCGTCGTCCAGATGCCCGGCGAGCCCCCGAGGCTGTTCGACCTGCCGGCCGACGTCGTCCACGAGATACCTCTGACCCACCCCGTCCTGGACTGGTTCGCCGACCTGGGCCTGCGCTGGCACGCCTTCCCCAGCATCAGCGACCAGTGCCTGCGCATCGGCGGCGTCGACTACACCGCGGCGCCGTTCAGCGCCTGGTACACCGCCGCCGAGATCGGCGCACGCAACCTCTCCGACACCGGTCGCTACGACATGCTGCCGGAAGTGGCCCGGGGGATGGGCCTGGACACCAGGACAGACCGCACGCTGTGGAAGGACCGCGCCCTGGTCGAGCTGACCGCCGCCGTCATCCACTCCTTCGAGCAGGCCGGCGTGTCAGTCATCGATCACCACTTCGCGACCCGGCAGTTCGTCCGGCACGAGCAGCGCGAGCACGCCGCCGGCCGCGACACCGCGGCGCATTGGGAGCTCATCGTCCCGCCGATCGGCGGATCCGCCACTCCGGTTTGGGAACGCCGCTACGAGCCGACGCTGGTGTGCCCGAACTTCTTCCCGCAGGCAGCGCCTTCGGTAGGGGACGCCTCGTGGGAGAGCTGATACAGATCGGCGCCGCGCTGTGCATCCTGGTGGCGTTCACCTTGAGCCAGCTGGGAAAGGTCGACCAGAAGTCCCTCGGCTATCTGGTGCTCAACGCCGTGGGGTCCGGGGTGCTGTGCGAGATCGCGGTCGCGCAGCGCCAGTGGGGATTCACGATGCTCGAAGGCGTCTGGTGCGTGGTGTCCCTGGTCAGCCTGCTGCACAGCCGGGTCGGGAGCCGAAGCGCACCGACTCGACCTCGACCGGGTCCCGTTTCGCGCAGCCAGCGCTGAGTACGCGGCCGACGTCGAGGGCGGACGCGGGGAACACAAGCGGCCGGCATACGACACGCTCACCGGTGATCGCTCCGGAGCGAGGTCGGCGTTTGCGCTTCGCGAGCATTTGCCCGATACCGGGCTGAAACGAGCCGATGCATGAGTGGTGCGCTCTACGCTGAAGCAGCGGTAGAGATCCCTGTGCGGGATCTGAAACCCAGCCGGAGGAGGGACACATGCTCGCCGCAGCCTTCGTGACCGCCTCCGCCCTGCCGCACTACGGCCGCGGCGCCTCTACGACCGGCGTGATCATCTTTTTCGGGCTGTTTGCCGGCGTCGCCGTCGCCCTGGTGCTGGCGCGCCGGCGGCGATGACAGGATGCGCACGACTTGCAAGCATCCTTGTGAAGGCAATCACGATGCAGGTCAGAGCGCTGTCGATACGCGTTTGTGACCTGTTGGCGATTGCCCCGCGCGCGCTTGGATCGTGTTGGGGACACCCGTGTAAACCCCCGTGCGGTGCTGTGCTGTGCGCATGAGCGGACACATGTTCCGGCGGGCCGTGCGGTGAGCGCCGGCAATGTCGTGGGGCTGATCGTCGGAGTCGGCCTGATCGCCTATCTCGTCCTGGCGGTCCGATATCCGGGGAAGTTCTGATGACCCTCCAGACCACTGACAAGCCCGGGGTCACGGCTGTGGTCGCGCCCCCTGATACCGGGCGGCCGCACCGGGTGGGAGCCGGGACGCTGCGTCCCGAACAGCTCGTCACCGCGCTTCCCGAGGCGTTGCGCAAGCTGGATCCGAGGGTCCAGTTCCGCAACCCCGTCATGTTCGTCACCGAAGTCGGTGCGGCGCTGACCACGGGTTTGGCCGTCTGGCACCCGTCGTGGTTCGCCGTGCTGATCACCGGGTGGCTGTGGCTGACCGTGCTGTTCGCCAACCTGGCCGAGGCGGTGGCCGAGAGCCGCGGCCGGGCCCAGGCCGACAGCCTGCGCCGTACTCGCACCCAGACCACCGCACACCGGCTGGACGCGGGCTGGAAGCCCGGCGCCGACGCGGTCGCGGTCGCCGAGGAGATCTCCGCCGAACGACTGCGGCGCGGCGACTACGTGGTCTGCGACGTCGGGCACGTGATCCCCGGCGACGGTGACGTCGTCGAGGGCGTGGCCTCGGTCGACGAGTCGGCGATCACCGGCGAGTCGGCCCCGGTGATCCGGGAGTCCGGCGGCGACCGCTCGGCGGTCACCGGCGGGACCAGGGTCCTGTCCGACCGGATCGTCGTGCGGATCACCTCCGACCCCGGCCACAGCTTCCTGGACCGCATGATCGCCCTGGTCGAGGGCGCCAAACGGCAGAAGACCCCGAACGAGCTGGCGCTGAACCTGCTGCTGGTCGCGCTGACCTTCGTCTTCCTGGTCGCCGTCATCACTCTGCAGCCGCTGGCGATCTTCTCCAAGCACGCCGTCGGCTCCACCCCGAACTCTGCCGCGCTCACCGCGAACGGCGTGACCGGCGTCGTGCTGGTCGGTCTGTTGGTCTGCCTGATCCCGACGACGATCGGTGCGCTGCTGTCCGCGATCGGCATCGCCGGCATGGACCGCATGGTGCAGCGCAACGTGCTCGCGATGTCCGGGCGCGCGGTCGAGGCCGCCGGCGACGTGCACACGCTGCTCCTGGACAAGACCGGCACGATCACCTTCGGCAACCGCCGCGCCTCGGCGTTGCACCCCCTGGGCGACACCGCAGAGCACGAACTCGCCGCGGCCGCGCTGTTGGCGTCGCTGGCCGACGAGACGCCCGAAGGCCGCTCCATCGTGGAATTCGCCCGCGAACATCACGGCCTGGCGGGAACCGGGTCCGATCGCGGCGGCGGCGTCCTGGTCCCGTTCACCGCGACGACCCGGATGTCAGGGGTCGATCTCGACCACCCGACGCAGCGCAGACTGCGCAAGGGAGCGGCCCGCTCGATCGCGGCCTGGGTCCGCGAGAGCGGCGGCGAGGTTCCGAGGAACCTGGAGGAGGTCGTCGACGCGGTCGCGGCCAACGGATCCACCCCGCTGGCGGTGGCCGAGGCGGCGGACGGCACGGCGCGCGTCCTCGGCGTCATCGAGCTCAAGGACGTGGTGAAACCGGGCCTGGCCGCCAGGTTCGCCGAGCTGCGCAAGATGGGCATCAGGACGGTCATGATCACCGGGGACAACCCGGTGACCGCCAAGGCCATCGCCGCCGAAGCCGGGGTCGACGACTTCCTGGCCGAGGCCACGCCCGAGGACAAGCTCGCGCTGATCAAGGCCGAGCAGGCCGGCGGCAAGCTGGTGGCGATGACCGGCGACGGCACCAACGACGCCCCGGCGCTCGCGCAGGCCGACGTCGGCGTGGCCATGAACACCGGCACTTCCGCGGCCAAAGAGGCCGGGAACATGGTGGACCTGGACTCCGACCCCACGAAGATCATCGAGATCGTGGAGATCGGCAAGCAACTGCTGATCACGCGGGGAGCGTTGACGGCTTTCTCCATCGCCAACGACGTCGCGAAGTACTTCGCGATCCTGCCGGCCATGTTCGGCGGCGTGTATCCGGGTCTCAAGGCCCTGAACATCATGGGGCTGCACTCGCCGCTGTCGGCGATCATGTCAGCCGTCGTGTTCAATGCCCTGATCATCGTGGCACTGATCCCGCTCGCGCTGCGCGGCGTGCGCTACCGGCCCTCGTCCCCTTCGGCCCTGCTGTCCCGGAACCTGTGGGTCTACGGCCTCGGCGGCCTGGTGGCTCCGTTCCTGGCGATCAAACTGATCGATCTCGGCCTCGTCCAGTTCCTTCCCGGGATGTGAGAACGGTGCGTACATATTTTGCAGCGCTGCGCATGGTCGCAGTACTCACGCTTGCGGTCGGGCTGCTCTACCCGCTGGGTATGACAGCGTTCGCACACACTCCGGTCCTGCACCGCGCGGCCGAGGGCTCAAGGATTTCGGACTCGAAGGGCACCAGCGCCGGGAGTTCACTGATCGGTCAGAACTTCACCGACGCGCAGGGCAATGCTCTGCGACAGTACTTCCAGACCCGCCCGGACGCCGAGGATCCGACGGCCTCCGGTGCCGGCAACCTGGGCCCGGAGAACATCGTCGACACCCTGCCGACGCCCGGCCAGCCGACCTCCGGCAAGGCGAGTCTGCTGACAACGGTGTGCACCCGCAGCCTCAACGTCGGGAAGCTGGAAGGCGTCTCCGGGGCCCGGGCCTACTGTACGCCGGACGGCGTCGGCGCCGTGCTCGGCGTCTTCTTCACCGGCGGCAACACCGGCACCGCGACCAGGGTCGTCAGCCTGAACCAGGCGTGCCCGACCACGCCGTTCCTGGCGACGTACGAAGGCGTCAAGGTCGAGTGCGCCAAGCCCGGCGAGGACTACAGCGCGGCGGTGGTGACACCGATCCGCGGCACCGCGCCGGCCGACCCTGTCGTCCCCGCCGACGCCGTGACCGGCAGCGGCAGCGGACTGGACCCCGACATCAGCCCCGCCTACGCGCGGTTGCAGGCGCCTCGGGTCGCGAACGCGCGGCACGTCCCGCTGTCCACGGTCCTCGGCCTGGTGGCCAAGCACACAACGGGCCGGGCGCTGGGCTTCTTGGGCGACCCGGCGGTCAACGTCCTCGAGCTGAACATCGACCTGGACCGTCTCCACCCGGTGAAGGCGAGCTGACATGAGCGTCTACGGCTGGCTCCAGATCGTCTTCCTGATCGCGGTGTTGGTGGCGGTCCACGTCCCGCTCGGCGACTACATGGCCCGCGCCTACACCAGCGGCAAGCACTGGCGCATTGAGAAGGCGATCTACCGGACCTGCGGCGTCAACCCCGACGGCGAGCAGGACGGACGCCGGTACCTCAGTGCCCTGATGGCCTTCACCCTCATCGGGATCGCGGCGCTGTTCGCGTTGTTCATGCTGCAGAACCGGTTGCCCTGGGACCACGGGCACCCCGGACTGCCCTGGCAGCTCGCGCTGAACACCTCGGTCAGCTTCACCACCAACACCAGCTGGCAGAACTACGCCGGCGAGTCCACGATGGGCCACCTGTCGGTGATGGCCGGCCTGGGCGTGCAGGCGTTCGCCTCGGCGGCGGTCGGACTGTGTGTCGGGCTGGCGCTGATCCGGGGCCTGACCAGGCACAGCACCCGGGACCTCGGCAACTTCTGGGTGGACCTGGTCCGCTCGATCGTCAGGATCCTGCTTCCGCTGTCGATCGTCGCGGGCCTGGTCCTGATCGCGCTCGGCGTCGAGCAGAACCTCAACGGGACGCAGCTGTCGAACACCCTGACCGGCGGCGCGGGCTCGCAGAAGCTCATCGGCGGCCCGATCGGTTCCTGGGAGCCGATCAAGCTGATGTCCGGGGACGGCGGCGGGTTCTTCAACGCCAACTCCGCGCACCCCTTCGAGAACCCGAACGCGTGGAGCAACACGATCGAGATCCTGCTGATGCTGCTGATCCCGGTCGCGTTCATCCGCACCTTCGGCCGCCTGATCGGCTCGGTGAAGCACAGCTGGACCCTGCTGACCGTGGTCGGGATCCTGTTCGGCCTGCTGGTGCTCGGCGCCAACCTGGCACAGAGCGCCCACAGCGGCACCGTGGCCCAGGCCGTCGGCGGCAACGTCGAGGGAACCGAGGTCCGCTTCGGCACACCGGGCTCGACGCTGTTCGGCGTCGCGGCCACCGGATCGGCCGACGGCGCGGCGAACGCCTCCTACGACAGCTTCTCCTCCCTCGGCGGCGGGACGCTGATGGCGGCGATGATGCTCGGCGAGATCGCACCCGGCGGCACCGGATCGGGGCTGTACGGCCTGATCATGATCGTGCTGATAGCGGTGTTCGTCGGCGGCCTGATGATCGGCCGCACGCCGGAGTACCTGGGCAAGCGGATCGGCATCAGCGAGATGCGGTACGTCGTGTGCTACGCGCTGGTCGCCCCGACGCTGATCCTCGCGGCCTCGGCCGTGGCGATCGCGCTGCCGGCCGGCCGGGCCCCGATGGGCAACCCCGGCGCGCACGGTCTGTCGGAGATCGTGTACGCGGCCACCAGCACGACGCAGAGCAACGGCAGTTCGTTCGGCGGCCTGTCCGGCGACACGCCGTTCTACAACCTGGGGATGTGCGTGACGATGTTCGTCGGCCGCTACCTGCCGATGGCGTTCGTGCTGGCGCTGGCCGGGCGGTTGGCCGAGCAGAAGCCGGTCGCGGTGACCACCGGGACGCTTCGGGCCTCCGGGCTCAACTTCGTCGCGCTGGCTACGGGCGCGGCGATGCTGTTGGCGCTGCTCAATTTCCTGCCCGCGCTCTCCCTGGGGCCGCTGGCCGACGGACTGCACTGAGCCACGGAATGCACTGACGCAAGGACCGTCGTGCGGCGAGAGTTCATCGCCTCTCGCCACACGGCGGCTTGCATGCACCTTCCAGGCGCGAGCAATACAGTCTCCTCATTGTCCGCATACACGGTGCATACGAATATTGCCCCGATGTAAAGAAGGAGTTAGTTTCGATCTCTGAGAAACTCTAAGGAGGCGCCATGGAAGTCGTTCTCCCAGTATTCGCCTGGCTGTGTCTGGCCACGCTGATCGTGGTGAGCCCGCGGGTCGGTCCCCGTCGAACGAGCCGGCACGCGACGGCGGTCGCGGAAGGGCTCTGCGACGCGCACGGCTTCGTGTCGGCGCCGGACGTGGACCATGTTCTGCGGGGCACCACCGCACCGCCTTTCCACTACGGCTCCGACCATCGGTTCGAGGACGTCGTCACCGGCGAGATCGGCGGTCTGCCGGCGACGTCGGCGACGTACACCTGCCGGTACAACGGGTCGCCGCATCTGTACGGTGTCGTGGCCGTCACGCTGCCGGGCCCCGGGGTGTCGGAGCGACTGGAGATCCGGTCCGAGCCGGTCTTCCAGAGCGCGTGGGCCCTGGACACCCCGCCGGAGGGGCGGGCGCGCACCGGCGCGCCGGACATCGACGCAGCGTTCGAACTGTACCTGCCGGACCGGGGCGGGAAGACCGACGGCGTATTCAGCGTGGACGGCCTCAACGCGCTGCTGCGCCTCCCGGAGCGTCCGAACCTGCGCGTGGAGGATCGGCTGCTGCTGGTGTGGCACCGCGACGGCTGGACTTCGCCGGACGCCCTCATCCAGGCGGTGGCCGCCGCAGCCGGGCCGGCCGACCGGGTGGGTCTGGTGAGCTGACGGCTTGGAGCGCGTCCCCGCGCCGCGCTGAGGCCTGGGAAAGCAAAGAGGACCGGTACCCGCCGCGGGTGCCGGTCCCCTTTGTGTCTCAGGGGCGTGCTTCAGCGCCGTGCTGGCCGACTGCGGTTCCCATACCGGTCAAGCAGGCCCCATACGGGCTCCTCGCACCTGTGCCGCCGTTCGGATGGCGGTCGTGCGGGGCTCGTGTGCGCCGTGTTTGATCGGTGCGGGAGTCCTTGTCCGGGTTGTCCGCGGCCTGCTTGGCTTGTCCCGTGATCACCGGAGGCGTGGAGCAGCGCCCTGCGAACGGCGGGGCGGCCTGCGCCGCAGTCCGCGCAGCCGGTGGTCCTGGCGCCCGGCATGACGACCGGCCGCCGAGTCGGCCGCAGCGCTGACAGAGCACTGACAGAGCACTGACGATCTGGATCTGACGGCCCGGTGTTTCGGGCCGGATCGGCCGTCAGCGGACGCTCTCGTGTCGGGCTTCTCCTCCGGCGCCATTCCTCGCGCCGGATTTCTCTCGAACACCGGAAAGTACTCATCATCATGTCGCACAAGCCTGTTTCGTCCCGCACCGCCCTGGTCACCGGCGCCGACGGCGGCCTGGGTCTGGAGATCGCGCGGCAGCTCACCGTCCAGCACGCGCACGTCATCCTGCACGCACGCACCGCCGAGCTCGGCGAGCAGGCGGTGCGCGCCCTCGTCGGCGGTGGTGCGCAGGCCCGCCGGCTGTCCGTCGTGACGGCCGACTTCGCCGACCTCGGCCAGGTTGGCGCCCTGGCCCGGCAGGTCGCCGCCGAACACCGGAACCTCGACCTGCTGGTCAACAACGCGGCGGTCTTCGGATCGCAGACCCGCACCCTCACCGCCGACGACCACGAGCTCACCTTCCAGGTGAACTACCTCGCGCCGTACCTGCTGACCCGTCTGCTGTGGCCGCTGCTGACGTTCAGCCCCGGCAGCCGCGTGGTCAACGTCTCCTCCGCGCTGCACCGCGGCGGGCGGCTGCACTGGGGCGACGTGGACTCGGCCAAGCGCTACTCGGCGGTCGCCGCGTACGCGCAGTCCAAGCTGGCGCTGAACCTGTTCACCAAGGCCGTGGCCGTGCGCGGCGGTACCGATCTGGTCGCGGCCAGCGTGCACCCCGGCATCCTGGCCACCGACATGGTGCGCAACTACACGCGCGAGGTGGGACGTCCGGTGGCCGAGGGCGCGACCGCCGTGCTGCACCTGGCCAGCGCGCCGGTCGAGGACGGCGGCTACTACGAGGGGATCGCGGCGTCGTCGCCGAACCTGCTGATGAACGACAAGAGCTCGGTCGATCGGCTGTGGAAGCTCAGCGCGCGGCTGGTGGGGTTGGCCGCCTGAGACGAGGAGGTGGGCGAGGTCGGCGAGGTCGGCGGGGCCGGCGGGCGGCGGGCTTGTCGTCGCTCGGGCGCGCCGCTTCGCCGCCGGCGCGGCGGCATCGGACCGGTGATCCGGTCCGCCAGGGCCGGACACCGCGGTCTGTCAGCCCGTCCCGTCCAGGATCGACGCGGCCCATGCCCCCGGCGCGGTGAGCGGGTTGGGCTCGTCGGGCCCGAAGATCCTGGTCGAGCCGTCGGGCAGGGTCACCACGCTGTTGCCGTCGGGCAGTGTGGTGACGGTGGAGCCGTCGGGGTTGTGGACCACGTGGGAGCCGTCGGGGTGTGAGGAGACGTTCGGGCCGTCGGGCTGGGTGTGGACGCTTGAGCCGTCGGCGTAGGTGATGGTGTGGGAGCCGTCGGGGAATGCCGTCACCGTGGAGCCGTCCGGCATGCCGAAGCTGTGGGCCTGATCCGGTGGCGGGGAGGTGAAGTTCTCATCCGGCGTGTGGGTGCTGCTGTGGTCGTCCTGCGGTGTTGGGAACGCCTTGTCCCATGCGTGGTTCAGACCGGTGTCGAGGTAGTGTCCCGCTGAAAGGGAGAGCTTGTCGTCGGGGTTGAGCGCGGTGTGCCCGGCGCCCTTGAAGCCGGAGAAGGCGCCGTTCATCGCGCCGGCGGTGGTGTCGCCGGAGCCGCCGAGGGCCGCGTCCTGAGCGGAGGCCTCGGCCGCGCCGGAGGCCGCGCCCCAGCCGCCGTCGAACAGCACGCCGGCGCCGAAGCCGCCGGCCTCCTTCCAGCTGGTCGGCCGGTCTTCCCCGAAGCCGGGCAGGTGATCGCCGAGGCCCTTGCCCAGGCTGTTCTTGAACAGCGACCCCAGGCCTCCCATCCCGAAGCCGACGGCGCCGCCGACCGCCCCGTTGATCGCCGCGGTCTTGAGCTCGTTGGTGTCGAAGCCGGAGCGGCGGTGCTGGCAGATCTCGATGAACTGCGCGAAGAAGTCCAGGCCGACCTGGTTGAACTCGGACTCCGCCAGGTGCGCGATCAGTTTGATGATGGTCTTGCGGATCAGGACGGTGACCGCCACCCGGGTGGCCGCGGTCTCGGCGACCGCCGCGCCCTCGCTCGCCCCGAACGTGAACGGGGCCAGCGCCAGGTCGATCGCGATCTCCGCGGCCAGGATCACCAGCTGGGTGATGATCTCGATCCGCAGGGTCTCGATCTCCAGCGCCATGTTCTCCAGCGCGTCGCCGAGCGAGGTGCAGACCGTGGCCAGTTTCGGCAGGTACGCCTGGTCGCCTTCGGTCAGGCCGTGCAGGACGGCGTCGATCGCGCCGCGCGCCGTGCCGGCCTGGATGGCGGCGTCGACCTGCGCGGTGCCCGCGCGGGTGCCGTCGACCAGGCCGTTGACCAGGGTTCCGGCGTTCCGCCAGTTCGCCCCCAGGACGCGCAGGTCGCCTTCGTTGCCCTCCGGCCACTGGTTGCCGACGACGATCTCCAGCAGCACCTGGACGCCGGGCGGGACCACGTGTTCGGCCACGGTCACAGCCCCGAGGTCTTGGCGAGGTTGGTGACCACGGCCTTTGAGTGGTCATCAGTGTTCTGGTAGCCCTGGTGCGTGTCCCTCAGGGCGTCGGCGAGCCCGGAGAACAGGTCGACCAGCGACTCCAGCGCCTGCTGCGCGGCTTGCGCGCTGGGCAGGTAGTTCTGTTCGAACGAGGCGCCCATCGGGTCCTCGCCCCACGGATGCGCGCCGGCGCTGTAGGAGCTGGAGGCTTTGTAGGGCGCGTCGGCCTGCGCTTTGAGGTCTTCGAAGTCCTGGACCGCGGCCCGGAGCGCGTCCAGGTCCACGGCGACCAGGCCGACGGTGTCGATGTGCGTGGGGACCGGCGCGATGGTGTCCGGTCCGCCGGGCGCGCTGGTCGGCGCGTTGCGGTAGCCACCGGTCGGATCCGGGGCCTTGGTGGTGTCCGCGGTGTTCTCGGCCATCGCGCTCAGCCCCGATCGAGCGAGCCCAGCAGCCTGGCCTGTTCCTCGCGCAGGACCCTGGTCTGCTCCTCGACCTGAGCCTGCGCATCCGCCCACGCCGCCCGCACCGTGCCGAGCACCAACGCGGCCAGCTCCTTCGGTGCCATGTCCCGGTACCCCGTGCTCCGGAAGTCCAGCGTCTCGATCTCGCCGGTCGGACCGACCTCGACGACGAGCGTGCGGTCGCGCGAGCGTGCCGTGCCGTGGACGGAGGCCAACGCCTCCCGCGCTCTGAGCGCTTCCTGCTCGACGCGGCGCAGGCGCTCGTAAGCGTCATCCAGGGCATCGGTGGGCGGCATGGACACCTCTTCGTCGGAACAACAGATCATCGACGAGTCTGGTCGAGCCGCATGCCGCCGCAGAAGGGTCGAGACGAAGTCCAAACGCGGCCCCGACGAATGGCATATACATTCAATCCTCGCTGATCAGTCCGGACTCTCTGAGCAGCTCCCCGATCTCCGTGCTGTCCAGCTTCTTCAGCAACCGGTTGCGCAGCGGCGCGGGCCCCGGAAGGTTCACCACCGCCCGATCGCGCAGCAGGCTGGTGGCCGCCAGCAGCGTGCGGATGTCGTAGGTCGAGTTGAACACCTCCGGTACCCCGCGTTCGATGCCGAGCAGTCGGTAGACGGCTTCCATGCCGGTGCGGACGGAGTACTCGGTGGTGAAGATGCAGTCCCGGGTCGTCTCAGCGAACTGCCCGATGAAAGCGAAGTTCACCGCGCCTTCCGGGACGACGTCGGGCCGGTCGCCGGCCTGGCGTGGCATGAAGAACGCGGTCACGTACGGCATCATCACCGGGACGCAGGTCGCGGCGTTCGCGGCGAGTTCGGGGATGTCCGCCGTCGGGACTCCCAGGTGGTACAGCCATTCCTGCGTGATCTCCGCGCCGGTGCAGTCCTGCATCGGCTTCTTCACGTAGTCGCCGGGCGTGTCCACGAACAGCGAGTACACCCACACGACGATCTGGTCCTTCGGCTGCTGCTTGAAGTGCGGCTGCCGGTTCACCGTCCAGCTCAGCAGCCACGCGGAGTCCTTCACGGTGACGATGCCGCCGGTGACGACCTTGCCGCTGAACGGATCGCGCTTGCAGATCTTCTGGATGTACTCCGGGATCCGGGCGTCGAGCGTGGTGACGGTGGCCGACTCCCACTTCGTCTCGGGGATGTGCGCGCCGAACACGTCCGGGCGGCCGAACGCCGGGTCCTTGGCCGCGATCCTGCGCCACAGATCCCATGCCGGGGCGGGGCCGGTGTTCAGGCGGGCCGGGGTGTGCTGGTCGCCTTCGTCGGAGTTCTCGGTGAGCGAGCCGATGGTGGTGAACAGCAGGTCGTTCTCGCCCAGGTCGGCTCCGCCCTCGGCGCCGGCGGCGATCCAGCGGATGCGCGAGGCCTGCTTGCGCGCGGTCGTGGCGTCGAACGCGAAGTCGACGTCGGTGACCTCGGTGTCGAACTTGAACGACACACCCTGGTCCAGCAGCCATCGGTAGAGCGGCAGGACAAGTGACTCGTACTGGTTGTACTTGGTGAATTTCAGCGCGGAGAAGTCGGGCAGGCCGCCGATGTGGTGGATGAAGCGGTGCAGATAGAGCTTCATCTCCAGCGCCGAGTGCCATTCCTCGAACGCGAACATGGTGCGCCAGTACAGCCAGAAGTTGCTGCGCAGGAAGTCCTCGCCGAAGACCTCGTCGATGCGCTTGCCCTCCATCTGCTCCCGGGACGCCAGGAAGACCTTGACGATCTCCTTCTGCGCGCGATCGCTCAAGGTGAACAGGCCGTCGGTGTGCGCGTCCTGGCCCTGCTCGACGGTCGCGCGTTGCAGGGAGGAGTTCGGGTCGTCCTTGTTGAGCCAGTAGAACTCGTCCAGCACGCTGGCGCCGTCGATCTCGAGCGAGGGGATGGACCGGTACAGGTCCCACAGGCACTCGAAGTGGTTCTCCATCTCCCGGCCGCCGCGGATCACGAAGCCCTTCTTCGGCTCCTTGATGCCGTCCAGGGCCCCGCCGGGCAGCTTGAGCCGCTCCAGGATCGTGATCCGGCCGCCGGGCATCTGCCCGTCCCGGATCAGGAACGCCGCGCCGGCCATGGAGGCCAGACCGGCCCCGACGAACCAGGCGGTCTTGTCGTCGACGCCGGCCGGCTTGCGGGGCCGGGCGAACGCCTCGTAGTTGCCGCTGGTGTAGTCCATGCGACCACCCAAGCCCTCAGGGCGGCGTCGCGCACGCCGTGCTGCGCCGGCCGGACGAGTGCACGGCCGTCCTAGGTGGCCGGCTGCTTCACCGTGGAGGCCCGGTAGATCTCGGCGATCGAGGCGTCCAGCCGAGCCGTGAAGTCCCGCTCGCTCTGATCCTCGCGGAGTCCTTCCAGAAGCGCGCGCGAAAAGCTCGCGATCATGCTCGGGTCCCGGGCGAGCAGTTCGCACGCCTCGGTGCGCGAGTAGCCGCCGGACAGCGCCAACACCCGGAGCACGCGGGGATCGGCGGCCAGGTCCGCGTACAGAGCCACCCTGGTCGGGATGGTCAGCTTCAGCATGACCGGCGTGTCGGCCCGCCACGCGGCGACGCCCCGCTCCAGCGCCTCGCGCAGCAGCTCCTCAGCCTCCGCCTTGCGCGGGCTGGCGATGCTCACCTCAGGCTCGATGATCGGGACGAGCCCGGCGGCGGCGATTCGTGCGGCGAGGTCGAACTGCTGGTCGACGATCGACTGGATCCCGGCGGGGTTCGCGTCGTCGATCACGGAACGCATCTTGGTGCCGAACATCCCATGCCGGTTCGCCTCGGCGAGCGTGTCGTCGACGCCGTCGATCGGCTTCATCAGCCGCACACCGTGCTCGGAGTCCGACAGCCCCTTGTCGACCTTCAGGAACGGCACGACGTGCTTCTTCTCCCACAGGTACTGCCCGGTGGGGAGACCGTCGACCGCACGGGTCATGGTCTGCTCGAAGAGGATGGCGGCCAGGACGCGCGTCCCGTCGAAGGCGGGGTTGGTTACGATACGTGTCCGCATCGCGTGGACCAGGTCGTACATCTCCGCGTCGTTCGTGTACCTGTCGGGGGCCACGCCGTACTCGGCCAGGGCTTTCGGCGTGCTGCCGCCGCTTTGGTCGAGTGCCGCGAAGAAGCCCGGAGTTGAGCGGATCACGGCGAATTGGGCGGTGTCCATGGTTGTCATCTTCGCACCGGGACTGATGTCGGGCACTCGGGCGCGCTGACCGGCTCCGGTCGACGGCATGCTCGGCCGCGCTGTGCGTCGGGTACGCGCCGACGGTTTCGTGCTCCAGGATCGCTTCGACGGCGGACCTGGCGGGGACGGCTGCGGCGCCGAATCGGGGTGCGGGCGGCACGGCGTACGGCGGCGCCCGGTCGAGCGCAGCGCCCAGTAGGTGCCGAGCTCCCGCGCGGTCGGTCCGGCCGAGTGTCCGACGAACGTGCGTCGACCACCAGGCCGATGTCGGAGTCGGTGCGCGCGTCCCAGGGCCGAACGTCCTGGATCTGCCGGGCCGGATGGCGCCGCGGTGCCGCGGCGCCGTCCGCGAGCGAGCGGGAGCGGGACGCTCAGTCAGCGGCTGATTCCGCTGCCGACCTTCAGCGCCGTCCGTGCCGCCGCCGGCAGGATCGCGGTGGCGGTGAGTCCGGCATCGTCGCAGAGTACCCGGAGGGTGCAGTGCATGGAGTCGAGCAGGGAGCGCGCCAGCCGCACCGACGGTTCGGCGTCCGGCTGGCTCATCCGCTCGCCGTCGTCGCAGATCGTGATCTCGACCGTTTCATCCAATGCGTGGATGCTGATCCGAGCAGCCTGGTCTTTCGGGCTGCGGCGGAGCGCCAGGGCGGCGAGCCCGGTGAGGGCGCGGGTGAGCAGCGCGGCATCGGCGACCGCGTCCGGCACGTCGCCGACGAGGGTTACGCCGAGCCCGTGGCCCGGTTCCAGGTCGCCCAGGACCGCGGCGACGACTTCGTCCAGGTCGACGGGCCGGAGGTACACCTCCGACTCGAGTCCGATCGGCGAGCCGGGCTGCTCCGCGAGCGGGCCCGGGCGCAGGATGCCGTTGAGCGCCGCGGCGATCAGATCCGAACACGAGGTCAGTACCCGAAGGCCGGCCGGGTTCAGGTTCGCGCACTGGGCGGCGAGCAGCAGGCCCTCCGAGCCCAGCGACACCGTGAAAGCCGTCGGCTGCTCCGGGGGGTTGTCTCCGGCGCCGGCCATGACGTACCACGCCGGCGTGTTGTCGGCTGAAGACTCCAGGCCCTCGCCGGCCCATATCGACCGGCCTGGTTCCAGCAGGCTGATCGCGTCGAGCGCGAGCAGGTCGCGGACGACCTCCAACAGCTCGGTCACCCCGCCTCCGCGCACCGCGGTGAGTGCCAGCTCCTTCACCGCGTCGGCCTCGGCCCGCGTTGCGCGCCGGCCGTTCGGTGTCCGCTGCCGGGGCGGCTGACCGGAGGCCTGATCGCGTGCGACCAAGTGCACATCGACGTGGTCTGCCAGCCGGAGCACCTGAGAGCCCACTCCCGGCCCGGCGATCACCCGTGACAGCCTGCCGGCGCCGCTGCCACCGACGACCAGCTGCGTCACCTGATAGGCCCGGGTGAACGCGGCCAACCTGGCGGCCACGTCCTCCCCGACGACCTCGTGCCACATGCCGCCGGCGGCCTCGACCAGCTGCCGCTGCTCCGCCAGGTCCGCGGATTCCCGGGACGCCGGGCCGTCGTCGACGACGACGTGCACGGCCAGCAGCTCCGCACCCGGGGTACGGGTCACGATCCGTGCGGCCCGCCGAATGAGCGCAACGCCCTCCGGCCCGCCGGCCAGCGCCACGGCGATCCGCTCGCGGGTCTCCCAGGGCTTGGCGATGGCGTGGTCCGCCCGGTACCGCTCCAGGCCCTCCTCGACGCGGTCGGAGACCCACAGCAGCGCCAGCTCGCGCAGCGCCGTCAGGTTCCCCGGCCGGAAGAAGTGGGTGAGCTCCGCCTCGACGCGATCCGGCGGGTAGACGTCGCCGTGGACCATGCGCCGCCGCAGCGCCTCGGGGGCCATGTCGACCAGCTCGACCTGTTCGGCGGCGCGCGCGACGGCGTCGGGCAGCCGCTCGTACTGCACCACGCCGGTGATCTGCTCCACGACGTCGGCCAGCGACTCCAGGTGCTGGATGTTCACGGTGGCCACCACGTCGATCCCGGCTGCGAGCAGTTCCTCGACGTCCTGCCGGCGCTTGGCGTTCCGGCTGCCGGGCACGTTGCTGTGCGCGAGTTCGTCGACCAGCGCCACCTGCGGTGCGCGGGCCAGCACGGCTTCCACGTCCAGTTCGGTGAACGTGGCGCCGGCGTGGACCGCCGTGCGCCGGGGCACCGTCTCCAGGCCCTCGGCCATCGCCGCGGCCAGCCTGCGGCCGTGCGGCTCGACCAGCCCGATCACCACGTCGGCGCCCCGCGCCCGACGCCGCTGCCCTTCGGCCAGCATCGCGTAGGTCTTCCCGACACCCGGCGCGGCACCGAGGTAGATGCGCAGGCGCCCGCGGCTGTGCTGGGCGTGCGCCGCGTCTGTCGCGTCTGCCGCGGTGGGACGGGGATGTGTCTGGATCGTCATCGGCTTGCCTCCGACCGAGAAGTGGTGGTTTCCGAACCCGAAGTCCAGTCAACCTTCGGAGGCACCTGCTTTTTCAGGGTCCTTAGCCATGGGCACCCGGGACTTTCGGCACGTGTCGCGGCGCTGGTGGGGGCTGGCGCGGGCCTGGCGATGTGCGGTCTGGAGCCAGTTCGCGGAACGCTCTGCGGGCGTGGCGTTCCGAAAGATCGGGAGTATCGCGGTCTCCCCGGCCGCTGGGTCGCGGTCGGCGGAGGCGGCTACGAGACGACGGACGTCGTTCCGCGCACCTGGACCCATCTGCTCGCCGAGGCAGCCGGACATCCGATCTCGCCGGTCGCTGTGATTCCGCAGGAGTGGCTGGCACTCGCCCGGCAGACCACCGGCCGCGCGGAGGTGATCGGCGTCATGACCGACGGCCACGACCCGGATCCGCGCGCCTGGGAGTCCGGTTACGACCCGGCCGACGCGGTGGATGGGGCGGTCATGCTGACGCGGCGTGCGGTGTTCCCCTGGCACGGGCTGTTCCCGGAGCCGTGAGGGACGTCGGCTCGAACAATCACAACGTGAGGATCACAACGCGGTCGCCGCGGTTGCCGCGAGCGCGCGGGTAAGCGCTTCGGCGCACGTGGCGGCCAGCTCGCGTTCCGCGCGGAGGTCGACCACGACCAGCTTGGGCCGTGCCTGCTCCAGCCCTGCGTGGTCGGAGGTTTGCCGCAGCCGCATGGACAACTCCGCCGAGCATCCGGCAGCCACGGCGAAGTCCCGGGTGTAGTCCGGGCCGGCGTTCGGCGGCGGGGAGTCGGCCGCGAGCTGCACGGCGTGGGTCAGCGCGAGTTCGAGTGGCGCGGCCAGACGGAGCAGGGCGGCGTAGGCATTGCACCGGGCGGCCTGGAAGCCGCGCAGGTAGTCCATGCCCGGCCAGTCCGCCAGCCTGTCGGCATTGTGAGCGGCGTTGGTCAACCGCCGGTGGACGTCGGCCAGCACGCCGGTCCTCGTACCGCCGAGTGCGGCGGCCAGGTCTGGCAGGTGCTCGCGGTCGCAGGCGGCGGTGACGTCCTTGCCAAGGCGCGCGGCGGCCTCCTCGGTCTGCGCGAGGCGGACCGCCAGTTCCCGGGCGAGAACGACGTCGTCGCGGCCCTCTACGCGTGCGTATCGGGCGGCGACGACGTCCTGCGCCAGGTCGAGGGCGCGCAGCAGCAGGCCGCTGAGGGCGGCGGCGCTGTGCACCGGGTGTGTCTGGCTGCTGTTCACCGTCATCGGGGCCCCGATCGCTGGTGGTGTCAGTGCGCTGCGGATCCGTTGCGCCGGGGCCATTACAGCAGAGACCTGTGGATCTCGACGTCGGCAGATCTCTCCTCCTTCACCCGCGCGGGACCACGACGACCGGGCAGTCCGCGTGGTGCAGCAGCGTGTGCACGATCGGGCCGGGCCGCATCCCGAGACGGCCGTCGTCGCGCCGGTGCGCGCCGGCGACGATCAGGTCGGCGTCCACGGTGGCGCGGGTCAGCACCGCGCTCGGCGTGCCGTCCGCGACCTCGACGGCCAGGCGGACGTCGGGGTACTTCGCCTGCCAGTGGTTCAGCTGGGTCTCCATCGCCTTGCGGATGTCTGCGACCGCCTGGGCTTTGGCCGTGTCCAGGTCGTCGGGGGAGTCTGGGTCGGCGGAGCCTGCCCAGCCCAGGTCCCAGACGTTGACCACCCTCAGCCTGGCCTCGCGCAGTGCCGCCTCGGCGAAGGCGAACTCGACGACCGGGTCGCCGACGTCCTCGATGTCGAGTGCGAGGACGACCGTGTCGGCGGGCTCTCGGGGCGTGCCGCGCACCACCAAAGTCGGGCACGAGGCCAGCGTCAGGGTGCGCATCGACACCGAGCCGAGCAGCAGGCCGGCGAAGCCGCCCCGGCCGCGGTTGCCGAGTACCAGCAGGTCGGCGTCGCGCGCGGCCTCGGCGATGGCGTCGGCGGTGGGCCCGGCGATGATTTTCGCGTCGACCGGCATCCCCGGGTAGCGGTTCCGCAGCCACTGCACGCCGTCGCCGGCGATCTTGTCGGCGGCGTCCTTCACCGCGGTCTGGAAGTCCGTCGGCAGGTAGCCCATCGGCGAGGCGACGGCGACCGTGTGGTAACCGGTGACCACGGTGACGGCTGTGTCGCGCCAGGCGGCTTCGCGTCCAGCCTGAGCCAGCGCGCGGTCGCCGGACGGGCTCTGGTCGTAGCCGACGATGACGGTGCGATTCATGATGACTCCTTAGCTCGTAACCGGAATCTGTGCCGACTCAGCGGAGGCGGCGCAGGTAGGGATCGGTCGGTGTGCGGGGTTCCACCCGGATCCGGAAGTCGGCGGCCATGGCCCCGTCCGGGGTGGCGATCAGGGGGTTGATCTCGGCTTCGGCCACGCAGGTCTGCTCGGCGGCCAGCAGCGCCAGTCGCGACAGCACATCGCGCACCGCCGCCACGTCCCCGCCGGGGCGGCCCCGGAAGCCGGCCAGCATCCGGGCCGCACGCGTGGAACGGACGAGCTCGTCGGCGTCCGCGCCGGTCAGCGGGGCCAGCCGGTAGGCGCGGTCGGCGACCAGGTCGGTGACCGTACCGCCGATACCGAAGGCGACCAGCGGTCCGAAGACCGCGTCGCTGTCGACGCCGGCCAGCAGTTCGACCCCGTCCGGCGCCATTTCCTGCACCACCACGCCGGCTAGTTGCTCGCCGAAGCGCTCGTGCAGCCGCCGCCAGCCGTCGCGGACCTCGTCGGGCCCGGACAGGCCGAGCAGCACGCCGCCGACGTCGCTCTTGTGCACCAGCTCCGGCCAGTACGCCTTCATCGCGATCGGGCCGTCCCAGACCGCCGCGGCGGTGACGGCGGTCTGTTCGTCGGTGGCCAGCACCAGGCGCGCGCAGTGGATGCCGTAGCAGGCCAGCAGATCGGCGGCGCGGTCCGGGGGCAGCCATCCGCCTTCGGGGTGTGCGGCCAGGAACAGCGAGACCAGGCGTGCCGCATCCTGCGAGCGGACGCCTGGCAGCTGCGGGACCTCGCCGCCGGGGCGGCGCAGCCATTCCGCGTAGTCGCAGGCGTGACTCAGGGCTCTGACCGCAGTCTCGGCGTCGCCGTAACACGGCAGGAACCGCCCGTCGGCGCCCATTACGGTCTCGACTCCGGCGGCCTGGTCCACCAGCACCGCGACCACCGGCATCGCCCCGGTCCGGGCGTCCACCGCGAGCGTCGGCGACAAGTCGGCCAGCGCCGTCGGGACCAGCAGCAGGAGCACGGCGTCTACCTCGCCGGACAAGGCGACCGTCTCCACCGCGTCACGCAGCGCCGTCCCGCTCGCCCCCGCCCCGGCATCGACCGGATTGGCACAGGCGGCGGCCGGGCCCAGCAGGGCACTGAGACGCTCCCGCAGCGCGTCGCTGAACTCGGGGACGGCGAGGCCGGCCTCGGCGCAGGCGTCTGCGGCCAGGACCCCGGTGCCGCCGGCGTTGGACACCACCGCGATGCGGCGTCCAGCCGGCAGCAGCCCGGTCCGGACTAACGCGGCGGCCTCGACGAGCTCGGCGACCGAGCGTGTGGCGATGACGCCGGCCTGCCGATACAGGGCCTCCCGCGTGATGCCGGGGGTGACGGCCGCGGCGGTGTGCGAGGCGGCGGCTCGGGATCCGGCCGCCGAGCGTCCGGCCATGACGGCCAGCACCGGCTTGGTGCGGGCCACGCGGCGCGCGTAGCGGGCGAACTTGCGCGGATTGCCGAAGGATTCCAGGTGCAGCAGCACCAGCTTTATGGCCGGATCGGCGGACCACCAGGCGAGCAGGTCGTTGCCGGAGACGTCGGCCTTGTCGCCGAGCGAGGCGAAGGAGCCGGCGCCGATGCCCAGCCGGGACAGGTGGTCCAGGATGGCGATGCCCACGCCGCCGGATTGCACGCCCACGCCGGCCGTGCCGCCGAGTGGCGTGTGCGGCCCGAACGTGGCGTCCATCGAGATATCGGTTCCGAAGGAGGCGACGCCCAGGCCGTTGGGGCCGACCAGGCGCATGCCGTACCGGCGGCACACCGTTCTCAGCGTCGTGCCCACCGACTTCAGCACCGAGGAGGTGACCACGGTCAGGGCTCTTATTCCGTGCCGCCCGCACGCGATCGCCGCCTCGACCAACGCGTCCGGCGGCACCGCCAGGACTGCCAGGTCCACCTGATCCGGCAGCAGCTCGATCGAGTGTGCGCATGGCACGCCGGCGATCTCGTCCGCGTGCGGGTTCACCGCGAACAGCGGCCGGTCGAACTCGCCGGTGACCAGGTGGTCCAGGATCGCCCGGCCCACGCCGCCGGGCCGGCGCCCGACGCCGACCACGGCGACGCCGCGTGGCCGGAACAGCGGCTGCAGGGAGGCCGCGCTGGCGGCGAACTCGCGGTCGGCGACCACGTCCAGGTAGGCGTCGTCCTCGGCGAGGTCGATCTCGTGGAAGACGGTGCCGCCGTGTTCGAAGGTGGCGCTGTGGTGCAGTCCGGCCGAGGCGATGACCTGCTTCATGGCCAGGTTCTCCGACAGCGTCTCGGCGACGAAGGTCCGGATCCCGATGGCGCGGGCGGCGTCGGCGAGGTGTTCCAGCAGCAGGGTACCGATGCCGCGGCCGCGCCAGCCGTCGGCGACGGTGAAGCCGACCTCGGCGGCGTCGGCGTGAGCGCGCAGACGCCAGGCCTCGCCTTCGCCGACGATCTCCTCGCCCTCACCGCGGCGGACCGACGCCACCATGGCGATGCGGTCCGGGTGTGGCTCGCACAACCGCTGGGCGGCGCTGCGGCCGGCGGCGCTGCCGGAGGCGAAGAACCGCATGCGCAGGCTCTCCGGGGACAGCCCGGCGAACATCGCGTTCAGGCCGTCGAGGTCCTGCGGCGTGGTCGGCCGGATCGACACGGTGGCGCCGTCGGTGAGCAGCGCGTGGACGATTTCGCCGGCCGGGGCCGCAGGCCTGGTGACGGGTGCGGTTCCGGTCATGCCGTCCACGTCCATTCGCGGATTTCCGGCAGGTCCTCGCCGTGTTCGACGATCCAGTCGCGGTGCCGGGCGCGGGCGTCGGTCATCACCTGCCGCACCGTGGCGGCCTTCGGCGCCAGGCGCGGGACCCGGTCGATGACGTCGCAGACCAGCTGGAAGCGGTCCATGTCGTTGCGGACCAGCATGTCGAACGGCGTGGTCGTGGTGCCCTGCTCCTTGTAGCCGCGCACGTGCAGGTTGGCGTGGCCGTGCCGGCGGTAGGCCAGGCGGTGGATGAGGGAGGCGTAGCCGTGGAAGGCGAAGATGACCGGCTTGTCGACGGTGAAGATCGCGTCGAACTGGGCGTCGGGCAGGCCGTGCGGATGTTCGGATTCGGGTTGCAGGCGCATCAGGTCCACGACGTTGACCACGCGCACGCGCAGTCCGGGCAGGTGCTGGCGCAGCAGCTGGGAGGCTGCCAGGACCTCCAGGGTGGGGACGTCGCCGGCGCAGGCCAGCACCACGTCCGGTTCGGTGGCGAAGTCGTCCTCGGTGCCGGCCCAGTCCCAGATGCCCAGGCCGCGCTCGCAGTGCAGCAGCGCGTCCTCGGGGGAGAGCCAGTCCTGGCTGGGGTTCTTGCCGGCGACGATCACGTTGACCAGGTCGCGGCTGTTCAGGCAGTGCTCTGCGACGGACAGCAGGGTGTTGGCGTCCGGCGGCAGGTACAGCCGCACCACGTCGGCGGTCTTGTTGGCGACGTGGTCCAGGAACCCGGGGTCCTGGTGCGAGAAGCCGTTGTGGTCCTGGCGCCACACATGTGAGGTGAGCAGGTAGTTCAACGACGGCACCGGGGCCCGCCAGGGCAGCGCCCGCGCGGTTTTGAGCCACTTTACGTGCTGGTTCAGCATCGAGTCGATGATGTGGATGAAGGCCTCGTAGCAGGAGAACATCCCGTGTCGGCCGGTGAGCAGGTAGCCCTCCAGCCAGCCCTGGCACAGGTGCTCGGAGAGCACTTCCATGACCCGGCCGTCGGGGGCCAGGTGGTCGTCGGTCGGCTTGGTGGGCAGGGTCCAGACCCGGTTGGTGACCTCGAAGACGTCGTCCAGGTGGTTGGAGGCGGTCTCGTCGGGGCCGAACAGCCGGAAGGTGTTGTGCGGGGCGTCGGCGGCGATGATGTCGCGAAGCCAGGTGCCCAGGACCCGCGTCGGCTCGTGGAGCGTCTCGCCGTGCTTGGCGACCGGGACGGCGTAGTCGGCGGTCGGAGGCAGTTCCAGGGAGCGGGTGAGGACACCGCCGTTGGCGTGGCGGTTGGCGCCGATGCGCGCGTCGCCGTCGGGGACGCAGGTCAGGATCTCGGGCTTGGGCCGGCCGAAGTGGTCGAAGAGGTCGTCGGGGCGGTAGGACTTCATCCAGTCGACCAGCATGTGCCGGTGTTGGGGGTTTTCGCGGACGCCGGCCAGCGGGACCTGATGCGACCGGAACGTGCCCTCGATCTGCACGCCGTCCACGGTCTGCGGGCCGGTCCAGCCCTTCGGCGTGCGCAGGATGATCACCGGCCACGGCGGGACGCCGTTCTGGGCGGCCTTCGGGTTCCGCTTGACGTCCTGGAT
>NZ_JBGCCU010000008.1:300000-452665 GCF_041261445.1 Catenulispora sp. EB89 | reverse complement strand
CAACCTCGGACTCCACCACACCAGCACAGGATGGGCCCTGCCCAAGGCGTGAAAACGCCACGACCAGAACCCAAGATTTTCATCAGGCTTCTAGGGCATGTTTGAGAAGTCGGGTGGGTGATGTCCCGCAGCTGATGAGCAGGTCGAGCGCGACGGCTCAGCGGCAAGCGTGGCAAGACGGACGGCCTGCCTCATCCTGGTTGGCTGTGGCTGGTCGTCCGGCGCCGCCAGGCGCCGCCGATCAGTCGTCGCGCCCCGCCCGACTTCTCAAACATGCCCTAGCATGACCGGATGATCGAGGTCCGGTTGGCCGTCCCGGCGGACGGGGACGCGCTCGGGCGGATTCACTCCGCTTCCTGGGCGGTCGCCTACGCTCCCTTTTTCGATCCCGAGTTCGCCGCACGGGGCGTGGAAGACCGGCTGGGGCGTTGGCACGACCGGATCGCCGACGAGGACGGCACCTTGCTCATCGCCTCCGTCGACGGCCGACCGCTCGCCCTGTCCTACTGCGTACCGTCGCCGACCCGGCCGGGATTCGCGGAGATCTTCAGCTTCTACAGCCACCCGGACGGCTGGGGCACCGGAGTGGCCGCCGAACTGATGACCCACACTTTGCGCCACCTGCAAGAACGCGGATTCACCCACGTCCATCTGTGGACGCTGCGGGACACCCCGCAGTCCCGCCGGTTCTACAGCAAGTCCGGGTTCGCCGAGACCGGCGCCGTGACCACGCACGACTTCGGCGACGGGAACCCCCTGGAGCAGGTCGAATATCAGCGGGCCTGCTCCTGACACCCGCCGCGAGACGATCTTTCGCACCCGCGCCGGAGTGTGATCGAATCAAGCGGCATGAGGGGATTCATCACCGATCCGACCGGCCGTGCCGGGCTGCGCCTGAGTGTTGACGTACCCGAACCGACGCAGAAGCCGAACGAGGCTTTGGTGCAGGTGCGCGCGTTCGCCGTGAACAACGACGAGGCCACCTTGATCTCCCGCCGGCCGGACGGCTGGCGCCCCGGCCAGGACGTCGCCGGGGTCGTGGTCCGGGCGGCCGCCGACGGCAGCGGCCCGGCGCCGGGCGTCCGGGTGGCCTGCTACCTGGACCAGGAGGGCTGGGCCGAGCGGGTCGCGGTACCGACCCACTGCGTCGCCGAACTCGACGACGCGGTGTCCTTCGAGCAGGCCGCCGCGCTGCCCGTCGCCGGGCTCACCGCGCTGCGGGCGCTGCGGGTCGGCGGCGCGGTCCTGGGCCGTCAGGTGCTGGTCACCGGGGCCACCGGCGGGGTCGGGCAGTTCGCGGTGCAGCTCGCGGTGGCCGCCGGCGCGACGGTGACCGCGCTGGTCAGCGGCCCGGAACGGATCGAGGACGCGCGGGCGCTCGGCGCGCACCGGGTCGTGACGTCGCTGGACGACGCCTCGCTCGGGCCGTTCCATCTGGTGCTGGAGGGTGTCGGCGGCGACGTGCTGGCCGCGGCGGTGCGGCACGTGGTCCCCGGCGGGCACGTGGCCTGGTTCGGCAACCCGGGGCGGCGCACCACCGAGATCAGCCTCGCCGACTTCTACGCGCAGGGCTGGAACGCGCACATCGTCGGCTTCATCAGCCCGCACCCCGAACAGACCAAGGGCGAGGACCTGGCGATCCTGGCGGACCTGGTCGCCGACGGCCGCCTGAGGCCGCGGATCGGCCTGGTGCTGGACTGGGAGCGGACCCCCGAAGTGTTCGAGCAGATGGCTGCCCGGGCGTTCCGCGGCAAGGCAGTGCTGACCCTAGACAGCAAACCCACCAGCGTTGGGTAGAACGGGATCACCTATGAACTCTCATCAGGCCCAGCAAGAAGGCACTCGGCAGGACGGCATCTGGCTCAGGTTCCTGTCCGGCCCGGACGTCGAGGAACTGGGCATCGGCCAGGCGGAGATCATCGACGCCGTCGAGAACGTCGTCGCCGCGCACGGCCGCGGCGAGACCGTGTTCGAGCCGCGCACGCACCTCGTCCCGAACAACGGCGGCGTCGGGCACTTCAACGTCCTGCGCGGGCACGTCTCCACCCTCGGCGAGCACGGCGTCAGCGGGGTGAAGGTGGTCGGCGACTTCGTGCCGAACTTCCAGCTCGGGCTGCCCAGCGAGCTGGCGCTGCTCACCCTCTACGACCCCACCAACGGCATCCCGCGCGCCATCATCGACGCCACCTTCATCACCGAGGCCCGCACCGGCGCCATGACCGCGGTCGGCGCCCGGCACCTGGCCCGCCCCGATGCCCGCGTCCTCGGCCACGTCGGCGCGCGCGGCACCGCGTTCTCCAACGTCACGATGCTCGACTCGCTGTTCGACCTCGACGAGATCCGGGTGACGAGCCGGCGTCCGGAATCGCGCGAGGCCTTCGCCGACCAACTGCGCGCGGCCACCGCCACGCCGGTGCGCGTCGTGGACAGCGCCGCCGAGGCCTTCGACGGCGCGGACATCCTGGTCGAGGCCACGCGGCTCACCGAGCCGTCGCCGCTGCTGCATCCCGGGCTGGTGAAACGGGGGGCGTTCGTCGTGCCGTACGGAACGGTCAGCGCCGTCTCGGAGGACTTGCTGGACGTGATGGACAAGGTCGTCGTCGACGACTGGCGCGAGGCCCGGTCCGGGCGGTTCGGCGCGCTGCGGCACCACGTGGACAGCGGGAAGCTGTCCGAGCGGACGCTTCACGCCGAGCTCGGCGCGGTGGTTTCGGGGCAGAAGCCCGGACGGGAGAGTCCGGAGGAGCGGATTCTGCTGTGGCACCGCGGGCTGTCCATTCTCGACGTCGCGGTCGGTCAGCTGATTCTGGACCGGGCTCAGCAGGCTGATGTCGGCACGATGTTGCGGTATCGGTGACATGACGCGCTATCGCCTCGACATCGGGTCGGCTGCGGACCTCGGAGCAGCTGCGGTCCTGCGGATCGCCCGGGCAGGTGCTGTGCCAGGGCTGTCGGCGGAGCTGACCGAACGGATCGCCGCACGGCGGGTCCGAGTTCGGCGCGCGCTGAAGTCCGGGGACCCGGTGTACGGCGTCAACACCGGGATGGGAGCGCTCAGCGAACGTCGGCTCGGCGAGGCGGAACAGGCGCGGCATCAGGAAGCGTTGATGCTCGCGCGGTCTGCGGGCGGCGCGCCGTGGCTGACGAGGGAGGAGACGCGCGCGGTCCTCGCAGTGCGGCTGCGGACGTTCCTCAACAACGACAGCGGTGTCAGCGCGGCGCTGTGCGAGCAGCTGGCCGCGATGCTCGCGCACGATGTCCTTCCGGCGATTCCGCGCAGCGGCCTGGGCAGCGCCGGCGAGATCCTGGCGCTGGCGCACCTGGCCGCGCCGATCAGTGGTCGGGGCATGGTTCTGGCCGATTCGGGGCCGGTCCCGGCTGAGACGGCGCTCGCGGCTGCCGGTCTCGCGCCGCTGCGGCTGGGTCCCAAGGAGGGCGTGGCCCTGATTCAGGGCGTGCCGGTGACGACGGCTTTGGCGATCATGCGCGCCGAGGATGCACGTGCGCTGCTGCGTCAGAGCTTGGCGATCGTGGCTGCGGAGTTCGCTTTGACCGGCGCGGCGTACGACGCGATCGATCCTGTGCTGGCGCGGGGAGACGAAGTACTGCGGCGGGTGAGCGCGGAGCTGTTCACGCTGGCCGGTACGCAGGCAACGCCGCGTGCGCTGCAACCGCCGGTGTCGTTCCGGGTCTCCGGCCAGGTGCTGGCCCACCTGGACCGCGCGGTGACGATGCTGGATGCGGCCGTCTCGCGCGCGCTGGAAGGCATCACCGACTCCCCGGCGTACGTGGAGCAGGAAGACGGCTCCGGCCGTTTCCTGGGCACGGCGGGCTTCCACGGTTACGACCTCGCGGCACACCTGCACATCCTGACGGTGGCCGTGATCGGGGCCGCGGAGCTCGGGGCGACGCGGCTGCACCGGATGCTCGATCCCAAGACCAGCGGCCTGAACGCACAGCTCTCCCCCGACCCCGGCCCGCACACCGGGCTGTCGCCGGTGCACAAGCGCGCGGTCGGTGTGGTCCACGCGCTGCGGCGGCTCGCCGTGCCCTCCACTGTCGGAACGATGGAGACGTCGGCGGGGCAGGAGGACGCGCAGACGTTCTCGGTGGAGGCCGCGGAGGACTGCCGACTGGCCGGCGAGGGGTTGCGCGAGGTGCTGGCATGCGAGTTGCTGGCCGTGCATCAAGCCCAGGGCTTGGGCGCGCGGCTCCCGCATGATGCGGAGCGGTTGGCCGGGGCGCTGGACGCAGCGGCGGCCGTGCTGCCGTCCGGGACCGAGGACCGGTTCTTCGGGCAGGACGTCACGAGGTTGGTGGAGCTGCTGGCGCAGGGCTGGCCGGGCTACAGCTTCTCAGGGCTGGACGAAGTGGTAGCCGGCTTCGAGGAGTTGCGGCAGGAACCTCTGTAACGCGGCGACTGTTTGGGAGCGGTCGCCGCCGCCGTCGTGTTCCAGGATGATCGAGCCGGTTTTGGTGTGGCTAAGGACGTTCTGGACGATGTGATCGGTGCCAGGGCGTGACCAGTCGCGCGGGTCGACGGACCAGTCCAGGGGGCGCAAGCCCAGCTTGGCGCAGACCTGGAAGACGGTCGGCGACCAGTTGCCGCCGGGGGCCCGGAATAGGACCGGCTGCTTAGCGCCGCCTTTGGTGATGGCGTCGTTGGTCCGCTCTATTTCCGCGGTCACGTGCGCGGCGGTCATCTTGGACAGGTTCGGATGAGTCCAGGTGTGGTTCGCCACCAGGTGACCCGCGGCGCTGACCTCTGCAACCAGCGACGCGTGCTTGTCGGCGCTCTCACCGATCATGCAGAAGGTCGCCGGGATCTTGTACTGCGCCAGCAGCGCCAACACCTGCGGGGTGTATTTGGAGCTGGGGCCGTCGTCGATGGTCAGGGCTATCGCCTTGTCACCCTCGTGCACATAGAACTGCGGATGCCCCGCCGCCGGCGGCGCATCGGAGGTGTGGCCGCCGGGCGCAGTGTTGGAAACGTCGGACCCGCTGGGGTCCTGCCCCGGGAACGGCGCCCCGCCCATCGCGCTGCTCGGATGAGACGTCGGGCCCCCGCCGGAGGTGGCACTGGACCCGGTCGGCGTCGTGGCGCCGGGCGCCGTGGAGCCGCCGGGTTTCGTCGCACCGGCCAACCCCGTAGCAGCCGCCGTGGCGCCCTTGGACGCACAGCCGCCCAGCAACATCACCCCACCGAAGCCCAACAGCAACCGCCGCGACATCCCGCCGCCAAACGGAAGCCGGGCATCGCCGGGGAGCTGCAGAGGATCACGACCCGATGCGTTCATGCCAATGGGACGCGCCGGCCCCGCAGCGGGTTGAGTTCGATGAGGACTTTCTTTGACACCCCACCTCCGCCTACGACGCGGACGGCGACCGGATCTCCCAGACCACCGCGACCGGCGAGTCCATCAAGTGGACCTACGACCCGGACGGCCGGATAGCCTCGTCCATCGATCCACGCGGCACCGGCGGCACCCCGGCCGCCTACGGCTACGACGCGGCCGGGAACCCCACCACCGTCACCGCCCCGCTCGGCGGCGTGCGGTCGACCGTCTTCGACGGCGACAACCGTCAGACCTCGACGACCGACCTGGCCGGCGAGGCCACCGCCTACACCTACGACGCCGACGGCAACCAGACCGCCGCCGGAGCCACCACCTTCACCTATGACGCCTTCGGCACCCAGACTGTCAACGCACTGACGAGCACCGCCCCGGTCCAGCCGTTCGGCTACACCGGCGCCCTCACCAAACCTGCCCTCACCGGCAAAAGCGGCGCCTGGGGCACCTTCTTCGACACCTACGTCCCGGTCCGCCCCGACTACCGGCTCTACCACATCGCCGACCTGCTGCGGCAAGAAGGCTGCCCGCAGCTCGCCGGGCAGATCGCCATCGACGGCATCAGTGGCCTGACCGGCTGGGAACGCGACGCGGCGGCTGTCGACGCGGCCGCAGCCGACAACAGCGCGACGGCGCCCGCGGCCGGTTCCAATCCGGCTATCGCACTGCTGGGCAAGTACCAAGACATCAAGGACTACATCGCTGCCGGACCGCCGGGAGCCTTCGACGCGGACTTCCTCAACTTCCAAGGAAACGCGAAGAAGGGAACCGCCGGAGTCGGATCATGGAACTGGACACGCAACAAGCGCTACATCGACGACGCCTTGACCGCCAGCAAGGAAGTGCGATTGGTGACCGATCCGAACACTCACATCTACGAAAAGGGAAACGTTTATCAGCGCGAGCTTAAGTATCTCAAGGACAACGGCTACGGATGGGTTCCAGTAGACGACCATTGGGTAGTTGTCGGGGTCCGACCTTGAGGAGGCGGGCACAATGAGCAAGCGGGCATCTGGCTCCGTGGGGAAAGAGTTCGCCGGTCAGGTCGCACAGGCCTTCGCCGGAGTGGCCGAGGAGTTCGGGTTGGAGGGGCCCGAGGAGAGTGACGTCGTCCTTCCCAGCGTCTTGTTCTCCATCGGAGTCCTGAAATACGAGATCGTCCACGACTCGCACAGCCATTCGGTCGAGACCCGGGTCGCCTTCGAACTGGAGGCATCCCGCCTGACCGTCGGGCTGGGAAATCTGGTGCCCGCCGCGGGCCTGGGACCTGCCGAACAAGTCAAAGACAGCGCCCATACGGTATGGAACATGATGCGTTCACTGGATACCCAGGTCGACTTCGTCAAAAGACTTCACCCACTTCTCGTTTCCGATGGCGCCCAAGATCTGATCCGCAAAGCCGGCGCCCGAGAATGGCGCCGGCGGTGACAACACGGGTGACGAGGCGGGTGTCGGGTCAAGGCGTCGCGCGTACGTCAGCACCCTGATCAAGCGCCTCGGCCCGCTGCCGTGACCGCGGCCCGCGTTCCGCACGGCCGGCAGGACGCGGGTCTGTCGTGTGGTGCCCGAGGCGTCACGCTCCGTCAGTACCGACCGTTAGAGTTTGTCTCCTCCCGCCTGCGCCCGGAGCCGCCCTGATGACCGCTGCCGACACCACCGCGGATGACACCCGAACCGACGCCAGCACGCCCGAAACCCAGCCCGCCTCGCGCCTCGGGCGTATCAAAGCCCTGTTCTCCCCGGACGCGGTCCCGCGGCACGAGGTCGACGACCTCGCCGCCGACCCCTACGTCGCGACCTGGACGCGCGGCTACGCCGAGGTCGCGGCAGCCAGTTTCTGGAGCAACGCACGCCGGATGCCGGAGCTGCTGCGGCTGACGCTGCGCACCGCGGCCGAGGTGTCGCGGTGGCGGGTGGTCACGCTGGTGGTGCTGCAGGCGTTCTCCGGGGTGTTCCAGGCCCTGGGGCTGCTGGCGACCACCGGGGTGCTGGCGGCGTTGTTCACCGGCCGTCCGACACCGGACCGGATCGCCGCGGCGCTGCCGTCGCTGATCCTCATCGCCGCCTTCACCGCCGCGACCGCGCTCGCCTCCAACATCAGCTCCCTGATGCAGTCGCAGCTGAGTCCGGCGATGGACGCCGCGGCGCTGGCGCGGATCCAGGAACTGTGCACCGGGGTGGAGCTGGTCGCGTTCGACCAGGCCGGCTGGTTCGACGAGGAGAACGCGGCCGAGCGCGGCGCGGTGTCCCCGCACTTCATGTTGCAGGCCACCGTGCGGATCCTGGCCGCGCTGGCCACGGTCGGGTCGGCGATCCTGGTGGTGGCGTTCGTGAACCCGCTGCTGCTGCCGCTGATCCTGGTCACGATCGTGCCGCGCTGGTGGGCCGCGGTGCGGGTGGCGCGCATGGACTACAAGGTGTTCGTCCGGCAGTCCGAGGGACGCCGCCGGGTGAATCAGATCGCGTACATCGGGCAGTCCATCAGCCAGGCCGCCGAGGTCCGCGCGCTGAGCATGTCGCCGTACCTGACCGGCCGCTACCGGCACATCTCCCGGCGCATCCTGGCAGAGAACATCGCCCTGCAACGCGCCGAGACGATGTCCCAGATCCTCGGCGACACCGTCGCCGGGATCGCGGTCGCCGCGGTGTACACGGTGCTGGGGCTGCTGCTGTGGAAAAGCGAGATCCCGCTGGCCGCCGGCGGCACCGCGGTCATCGCCATCGGCCGGGCGCAGGCCTCCCTGATGCAGATGATCACGAGCGTCAACTCCCTGTTCGCCGAGGGCTTGTACTTCGACGGCTACGTGAAGTTCTGCAGGAAGGCCGAAACGCTTCTGCCCGCTCCCGGTGCCGTCGCGGTCCCCGAGGACTTCAAGGCCATCACCGTCGAGGACGTCACCTTCAGCTACGAAGGAGCCGAGAAACCCGCGCTGAGCAACGCCTCGCTCACCATCGCCCGGGGCCAGGTCGTCGCCCTGGTCGGGGAGAACGGCGCGGCCAAGACCACGCTGGCCAAGCTGCTGGGCCGGGGCTACCTCCCGGACGCCGGCACGATCCGCTGGGACGGCCTGGACACCGCGCAGATGGACCCGAACCAGCTCCGCCAGCGCATCGCCTACATCGGGCAGGACGGTGCGCGCTTCCCCTTCACAGCGCGGGAGAACATCCGCGTCGGCGACTGGACCCGCGCCGACGACCCGGCCGCCATCGAGTCCGCGGCCGAAGCCTCCGGCGCCCACGAGTTCATCAGCGCCCTGCCGAACGGCTACGCCACCCTGATGGACCGCTCCCTGTCCTGGGGCACGAACGTCTCCGGCGGCCAGCACCAGCGCATCAACCTGGCGCGCGGCTTCTACCGCCAAGGCGTCCTGGTCATCGCCGACGAACCGACCTCCAACCTCGACGCGGCGGCCGAGATCGACTTCTACAACAGGCTCCGCTCCTACGGCGGCACCATCGTCATGGTCACCCACCGCCTGAACGCCGTCCAGGCCTGCGCCGACCACATCTACGTGCTCGAACACGGCCGCATCTCCGCGCACGGCACCCACGCCGAGCTCATGGCCGACCCGGCCGGCGGCTGGTACCGCGACAGCTACCTGCTTCAGCAGAACTCCTTCACCAGCCGCGCCGGAGAGCCTGGGACCGCCTCGACGACCGACTAGAAGAGCGCCGCCAGCTTGCCATCCATCCCGCGGTGAGTACCGTCGCTCCCCCGGCGACAGCCATGGCCCGGCCGGTGCCGGCCAGGCTCGCGACCGCGCCGACCAGCACCGGCCCCAGCCCTTGGAGCGTCATGAGTCCGGAGCTCAGCAGGCCGAAGGCCTGGCCCTGGTTGCCGGGCGGCAGCGCTTCCAGGAAGGGGCGTTGCAGGCCGATCGCGTAGGAGAAGCCTGTCGTCGAGGTGAGGAGAAGCAGAGCACAGACGACCGCGGACGGATCGGCGGCGAGGCCGAGCAGCGGCAGTCCCATCACGGCGACCAGCGGGACGACGAGCGCCTCGCGCGCACTCGGGCGCAGCAGGCGTCCGACGACGAGATCGCCGAGCAGCATTCCGGTGGGACCGCACGCCATCAGCAGACCGTAGGTCCCGACCGCGAAGCCCCGCTGGCCCGCGTAGGAGACGACCAGGCTCTCGGCTCCGGCGACGAAGCCGCACGGCAGCCACTGGGCCAGCGACAGGCGGCGCACCGTCCGGTCGCGCATCAGGCGCCCGGCGCCGGACCAGCTGGCCGACAGGACTGCGCCGGGCGGGCTACCCGGGGCCGGCAGGTCGGGCAGGCGGAGCCGGATGGCGGCCGCGCAGGCGGCGTTCAGGACCGCGGCCACGACCAGCGCCTGGCCGGTGCCCAGCGCCGCGATGACGGCGCCGCCGACGGCCAGGGCGACCAGTTGCGCGCCCGAGGAGGCCATATTCATCAGCGAGCGGCCCAGGACGTAGGCGTCGCCAGTGAGCAGGTCGGAGGCCAGGCGGCTCGTCGCGCCGCCGAAGACCGGCGTCAGGACGGCGACGGCGGCGACCACGCCGAGCGCCGCAGCCGTCGGCATCCGCACCAGGCCCAGGAGCGCCGCAGCGGCGCACTGGAGCAGGAAGCCGGCGGTGAGGAGCGGGCGGGGGCGGAGGCGGTCGGCCAGGGCGCCGAGCAGCATTGAGCCCGGGAGCTGCGGGAGGAAGCCGACGCCGAAGGCGAGGGCGCTGAGGAGTGGGGAGTGTGAGGCTCTGAAGATGAGGACGGACAGTGTGGTGATGCGCAGGGTTTCGGCGCTGATGCCGAGCACGCGGGTTGAGAAGAGGAGGCGGAACTGCGGCTGGGCCAGGACTTCGCGGTAGGTGGTGTGGTGGTGCGTTGCGGGGGTTGGGGCGGTGGTGGCTGTGGCTGCGGCGGCTTCCATATCGGCAGACTGGCCTGGCCGCGCGCCACGGAGCGAGAGATTCGTCCCTGGACGTAAATATGCACGCCGGAGACGTAGCCTGGTCCTGTGATCCGCTTCGAGGTCGGCACCGAGGACCTGCTCCACAGCCGCTTCGCCATCTCCCCGGCGTTCGAGCTCGACTCGCTGCTGCGGCTGCTTGCGGGCGGCGGAAGACTGCCGACATCTTCAGCGTCCCGGCTGCGCTCGACCTTCGAGAGCCTGCGGCGCGAGACCGACCTCGACATGGTCCTGGCGCTACAGTCGGACCGGATCGGCGCGGACTTCGTCGCGCCCCCTCCCGCCGGGCTGACCCAGACCTGGGACGACGACCTCGCGGTGATCCGTGCGACGCCCCTACCCCTGGCGCGCGCCGAGATCGCGTACTGCCTGGCCGCACAACCCGCCACCGCCACCGCCGCCACCGATCCTCGAATGCGCACCCGGCTCGACGCCCCCGATGTGATCGCACGCCTGGCCGAGGCGCTGGACCAGGCCTGGCGCGTGCTGGTCGCCCCGGACTGGCTGCAACTCCGCGCGATCTGCGAGCGCGACGTCGTGCACCGCGCGGGCGTCCTCGGCCGCGCCGGATGGAGCGCGGCCATCGCGGACCTGCACACCGCCCTGCGCTGGCACGACGACGGCATCGAGGTGTCCGGCATCTCGGCCGAGCCGCAGGTCATCCCCCTGAACGGGCACGGCCTGCTACTGGTCCCCTCGGCCTACATCTGGCCCCACGCCGCAGCGCACACCTCCGGCGACTGGCCCAAGACCCTGATCTACCCGGCCCGAGGCATCGCAGCACTCTGGGAAACCCCCGAACCCCGAACACCCGGAGCCCTGACAGACCTCCTGGGCCGCAGCCGCGCCCTCATCCTCACCGCCCTGTCGAGCCCCGCCGGCACCACCCACCTGGCACGCTCCCTGAGCATGACAACCGGCGCCGTCGGCGACCACCTGGCGGTCCTCCGACGCGCCGGCCTCGTGCACCGAGCCCGCGACGGCCGGGTGGTGCTGTACGCGCGGACCGCGATCGGGGATGCGTTGGTCGCCGCGACGAACGGCTGAGCGCTGGCGATCAGGCTGACGCCAGCGCTGCCGAGCCGAGGTCCCAGCACGAGCCTCGGCACTCGACTATGCGCCGCGCTTCGATAGTCGAGTCGAGGTCCAAGCACGGGCCTCAGCACCCGACTTTGCGGCTGGCACGGTAGTCAGGTCGACGCCAGCGCTCCCCCGGCACTGCCGAGGCGACATCTCGGCGCGAACCTCGGCGCCCGACTGTGCGGCTGGCACGGTAGTCGGGTCGATGCCAGACCGCTCCCCCGGCACTACCGAGCCGACATCTCGGCGCGAGCCTCGGCGCCCGACTGTACAGCGGGCTCCGATAGTCGCACTGCCCCGGCCACCACCGAGCCGAGGGCCGGCGCAGCGCTCGACGCCCGGCTGTGCCGCTGTCCGGATGTCCGCCTGTGCCTCAGCCAGTCAGCGGCGAGCCTCGATGGTCAGCCCACCCGTCGTCACCGTCCGCAAATGCTCCCCGGCCAGCACATCATGCGGGTACCCGAGCTCGATCGCGCTCACCGCCTCCAGCCGCGCCAGCTGCTCGGCCGTGAACTCGACATCCAGCGCCCCCAGATTCGCCACCAGTTGCTCCGGCGTGCGCGCCCCGATGACCGGCGCCGTCACCGCCGGATTCCGCAACGTCCACGCCAGCGCGACCTGCGCCGCCGTGTGCCCCGCCTCCGCCGCGGTCTCGCGCACCGCGTCGGCGATGGCGAGGGTGCGCTCGGTGACCATCCCCAGCGCGGCGTTGAAGCTCTTCCGATTGCTCTCGCCGGGGGCGGCGTCGGCGGGGGCCAGGTCGGCGCGGCTGTACTTGCCGGTGAGCACGCCGCCGCCCAGCGCCGAGAACGGCGTCACCCCGAGCCCCATGGCGCGCGCCATCGGGATCAGGTCGCGGTCGGCGCCGCGGTTGATGAGGCTGTACTCGATCTGCAGTGCGACCAGTGGCGACCAGCCGCGCAGATCGGCGATCGCCTGCATCCGCGAGATCTCCCACGCCGGGGCGTTGGACATCGCCACGTACAGCACCTTGCCTTGCCGGACCAGGTCGTCCAGGCCGCGCAGGATCTCCTCGACCGGGGTCGTGAAGTCCCACACGTGCAGGAAGAGCACGTCGATGTAGTCCGTCTCCAGCCGCCGCAGGCTGGTCTCCACCGAGGCGAACAGGTTCTTGCGGTGCGCGCCGCCGGAGTTCGGGTCCCCGGGACGGCGCGACGTCGTGTACTTCGTCGCCAGCACCAGGCTCTCGCGGCGGTCGCGGGCGAACGCGCCGACCATGCGCTCGGCGGTGCCGCCGGTGTACGTGGCGGCGGTGTCGATGAAGTTGCCGCCGCGCTCGACGTACGTGTCGAACAACGTGCGGGCGTCGTCCTCCTCCGCGCCCCAGCCCCACTCGGTGCCGAAGGTCGCCGTGCCCAGGGCCAGCGGGGACACCCGCAGCCCGGAGCGGCCCAGCAGCCGGTACGTGTCGAGGGTGAGCGACATCGTGTCCTCCAGTGCTCGTGATCGTCGTACTCGTGATCGTCGTACTCGCGATCGTCGTGATCGTTGTCGAGCACCAGCCTGCGACGACGCCGAACCGGCGGTAAGGGAAGCGCCTTCCTGGGAACACGAGTCCTACCCAGCCTGTTGGAACCACCCATGATCACCAGCACCGTGGACGTGACCCAGGAGCTGGCCGCCTTCCTGCGGACCCGGCGCGAACGCCTGGATCCGCAGGACTTCGGCCTCCCAGCACGCCGCCAGGCCCGCCGCACCCCGGGCCTGCGCCGCGAGGAGGTCGCCGAACTGGCCGGGATCAGCGTCGACTACATCGTGCGCCTAGAACAGGCCCGCGGCCTGCGGCCCTCGGCGGACGTCGTGGAGGCCCTGGCCAGCGCGCTGCGCCTGGGCCCCGAAGAGCGCGCCTACCTCTTCGGGCTGACCCAGCAACGCCCCCGCGACCCCGACAAGCTCGCCACCACCGCCGAGCCGTCGCTGGCCCGGCTGGTCGCCGACCTCGCGCCACTGCCTGCGATGGTGATGAACCACCGCTACGACATCCTGGCGTGGAACAGCGAGATGGCCGGGCTGCTGCTGGACTTCGACGCCCTGCCGCCGTCGCAGCGCAATGCGATGTGGCTGTGCCTGATGCACCCGCGGACCCGCGAGTTCTACGTCGACCGCGAACACGTGGTCCGCGAAGGCGTCGCTCACCTGCGCACCGCGTGGGCCGCGCATCCGGAGGACGAGGCGCTGACCGACCTCATCGCCGAGTTCATCACCGGCGACGAGGAATTCGCGCGCCTCTGGAACGAAGGCGACGTCAGACTCAACGGCCGCGGACGCAAGGTGATCCGGCACCCCGAGGTCGGCCCGCTCACCGTGGACTTCGAAACGCTGACGCCGCTTCAGGATCCGGAACAACTGCTGGTGATCTACCGCGCCGCCGACGACGCGAGCCAGTCGGCGTTGGACCTCATCGCAAAGGCGAGGCGGGGGTCGGAACAACGCGGGTGACCACGGACTTCTCGACGATCAGCAGCTTGTGCACCGCCGGGCCGATGTCGTCCTTCCATCCGTCGCTGTCGTACACAGCGGCATAGAGCGCTTCCCGCTCAGCCTCGTCCTCGAAGCGCCGGATCCAGACGTAGCCGTCGTCGTCCTCCTCGTCGATGAACGAGGCGGTGACCGTCATGCCCTTCGACTGCTGGAAGGGCATGACCACGTCCTCCATGTAGCGCACCCACTCATCGCGACGGCCGGGCTGGACCTGATAGCGGCGGATCTCGTAGAACATCAGGGTTCTTCTCTCTGTTCTCTGTTCTCTGTGTTCTGTGTTCTGTTCTCTACGTTCTGTTCTCTGTGTTCTGATTCCGAGTCAGCCCGCGATACGCAGAACGAGCTTGCCCCGCGAGCGCCCCGCCTCGCCCCGGACGTGCGCCTCGCCGGCCTGCTCCAGCGGGAACACCGCCTCGACCTCGACCGCGACGTGACCGGCGTCGATGAGCCCGGCGATCGCGGCCAGCGCCGGTCCGTCCGGCTCGACCAGGAACGGCGTGACGCGCACGCCGCGCTCGGCAGCGGCCTCGGCCAGCTCCGGCGAGACACCGGCCGGGATGGCGACGAGCAGCCCGCCGGGCCGCAGCGTCTGCACCGAGCGCAGCGACGTCTTGTCGTGGGCGTCGCCGACGAGATCGATGACGACGTCGAGATCCTGCACCGCGTCCTCGAAGCGGACCGCGGTGTAGTCGATCACCTCATCGGCCCCGATTTCCCGCAGCCACTCGTGCCGGCCGGCGCTGGCGGTCGCGACGACGTGCGCGCCGGCGTGCTTGGCGAGCTGCACGGCGAAGTGCCCGACACCGCCGGCCGCGGCGTGCACGAGCACGCGCTGCCCGGCCTGCACCTTCGCGGTGTCCACCAGCGCCTGCCACGCGGTCAGCGCGGCCAGCGGCACGGCGGCGGCCTGCTCGTGGGTCGCGGTCTCCGGCTTGCGCGCGAACTGCCGGGCCGGCGCGGTGACGTACTCGCTGTAGCCGTTGGCCGCGCGCGGGAACCACGGCATGCCGTACACCTCGTCGCCGACCTCCAGCGTCGTCACACCGAAGCCGACGGCCTCGACCACGCCGGAGACGTCCCAGCCGAGCACGAACGGAGGCGCGCCGAGCACCCCGGCCATGCCGCTGCCCGCGCGGGTCTTCCAGTCGACGGGGTTGATGCCGGCGGCGTGGACCCGCACCAACACCTCGGTCGGCAGCGGCTCGGGCTTGGGGATCCGGACGAGCTTCAGGACCTCGGGGCCGCCGAACTCGTCCTGGACGATCGCGCGCATCGTCGTTTCGGACATGGGTCATCTCCTTGAATGCATACCTGGGAAAGGGTTCTTCCGGCGTTTCCACCGACCAGGAATGAAGCTATCTCCAGAGATGTACTTACCTGCAAGGTCCACAGCTTCCCTTTGGAAACCAACCAGGTGAGAGCCTATTTTTGGGAGGCTGCCTTGTCCGTCATCACCAATCCGGCGAGCGCCGCCGCCGAGAGCACGAGAATGAACACGGCGTACCCGCGCGCGGTGTCGATGAGTCCTCCGCCGTGGACGACGAGCACCCCGGCGACGACTGAGGGTACTGCCATACCGAGGTAGCAGATGATGTAGAGGACGGACAGCACGCCGGATCGCTCGTGCGGCGCCGCGCGCAGGACGACCGTGCGGATGCCGCCCTGGAAGCCGGCGCCGAATCCGAGGCCGGCGACCAGCGTGCTGCCGAAGAAGCCGAGCGTCGAGCCGCTGCTGATCGCGACCAGCGTGGCCACCGCCGAGACCGCGAGGACCGCGATGCCCAGCACCATGACCCGGCGTGGCGGCGTGCGGTCGAGGACGAGCGCGGACAGCGACCCGGTCACCGCGAGCAGGAACAGGCCGAGGCCTGCCACGACGGTCGAGGTCGAACCGGACAGGTGCCGGGCGAGGGCCGGACCGAGCGATCCGTAGAAGCCGGCGAGCGCCCAGACGGCGAACAGGATCGGCGCCGCCGCGAGGACGGGGCCGCGCAGGCCGGAGGGCACGGCCAGTTCCGGGCGGAGCGCCGCGCGTGCGCCGGGCTTGCGACTGACGGTCTCCGGCATCCGCACCACCGCCACGCCCTGCACCACGAACACGGTGACGAGGACCAGGTACACCAGGTGCGTCGGCGCCGGAGCGTACTGGACGAGCCATCCGGACAGCAGCGCCCCGACTCCGGTGCCGATGCCGGGCGCGGCGGCGTTGGCGAGGGTGCCGCGGCCGCGGTCGACGTCGAGCATCGCCGCTCCCAACGCGCCGATGGCGCCGCCGGTGGCGATGCCTTGGAGGACGCGGCCGAGCAGGAGCGTTCCGACGCCTCCGGCCGTGGTGAGGACGAGCGCGGCGGCGATTTGGAGCGCGAGTGCCGCGAGGAGGACGGGACGGCGGCCGATGTGGTCGGACAGGCGGCCGGCGATGAGGAGGGAGAGGAGGACGGCGATCGCGTAGATGCCGAAGACGATGGTGGTGGTGATCGGTGAGAAGTGCCATTCCGCCGCGTAGGTCGCGTAGAGCGGGGTCGGGGCGCTGGAGGCGGCGAGGAACGAGACGACGATCGAGGCCAGCAGGATCAGGGTGCCTGTGCCTGTGCCTGTGCCAGTGCCAGTGCCGGTGCCGGTGGCGAGGCCGGGGCTGGGGCCAGTGCTGGGACGACTTGCGGGCCGTACAAGGTTTTCAGTCGCGCTTTCAGCCTTGCTTTCAGCGCGTTGTTCGATGGAAGAGGTCACGCTTCTAGCCTGCTGACGTCGGCAGATCCCCACGAGTGGCAGAAGTGCCTATCTTCGTTAGAATACCGCCATGGTCCTCCACCGAGTCGCCGTGCTGGCACTGGACGGGATGGCCCCGCTCGACCTCGCCATCCCGCTTCAGGTCTTCGGCTCGCGCGCACAGAACGCCTACCAGGTCTCGGTCTGCGGGCCGGCCAGTTCCGTCTCGGGCGCCGGCGGCCTCGCCGTGGCGGTCGCCGGCGGACTCGATGTGCTGGCCGCGGCCGACACGGTGATCGTGCCGGGCTTCGACCCGGAGCCCGGGGCGCCGCGCGAGCCGTTGCCCCCGGCGGTCGCCGAGGCGCTGGCCACGGCCCGCGACCGGGGCCGCCGGGTGGTGTCGATCTGCACTGGCGCATTCGCCCTGGCCGAGGTCGGCCTGCTCGACGGGCTGCACGCCACCACGCACTGGCAGCACACTGACGAGCTCGAGGAGCGCTACCCGGCCGTGCACGTGGAGCGCGACGTGCTCTACGTCGACGAGGGCGACATCCTCACGTCGGCCGGGGTGTGCTGCGGCATCGACCTGTGCCTGCACATCGTGCGCCGGGATCTCGGCGCCGGCGTGGCCAACGAGATCGCCCGCCGCATGGTCGCCGCCCCGCACCGCGAGGGCGGCCAGGCGCAGTACGTACCCGCACCCGTCGCGGACGCCGGCGACACAGGGCTCGCGGACACCCGAGCGTGGGCCCTGGAGCACCTCGACGAGCCGCTGAGCGTCACACGCCTCGCGGGGCACGCCGCCATGTCCGAGCGCTCGTTCCTCCGCCGCTTCGTCGAGGAGACAGGCACGACGCCGCTGCAGTGGCTGGTCGGCGCGCGCCTGAGCCTGGCCCGCGAGCTGCTGGAGACCACCGACCACTCCATCGACCTGGTCGCGCACGACTGCGGCCTGGGCTCGGCCGCCAACCTGCGCCTGCACTTCCGGCGCGCGCTGAACACGACGCCGACGGCGTACCGGCGGGCTTTCAGCCGCGCGGTCGCGGGCTCGGGAGCGTGAGGGCGGCGGCGGCAAATGGGGATGCCGGGTGATCCAGTCCCCTGGCACACTCCCAGGAATGGACTGGTCCAGGGACTTCTACTCGACGACCGGACGCTGGTGGGGCCCTGCGGAGTCGGGCGTCACGGAGCGGGACCACGAACGCGTGGCGCTGGTACGGACGGCCTCGGCTGCCACGTCCGAGGCCACGACCATGCTTGAGCTCGGCTGCGGCTACGGGAGCACGGCGGCGCTGGCGGCACGGAGCGGCTTCCAGGTCCTCGGCATCGACATCAGCGACCGCCTTCAGTTCGCGCGGCGTTACCTGGACGAGGCCGCGCCGGGCACGCTGGGCTTCGCCTACGCGGACTTCTACCGCTTCGCCGCGCGCCGACGGTTCGACGTCATCTGTTACTGGAACGGGTTCGGTATCGGGACGGACGCCGACCAACGCGTCCTGCTGCGGCGGATCGCGCAGGAGTGGCTGGCCCCCGGCGGCGTGGCGCTCATCGACGTCGCCAACCCCCTGGCGTGGTCCCGCTGGGCCGGCGAAGTCGAGCACAAGGCGGCACGCCCGCAGGACGGGTACCGCTACGCGCTGACCGAGCGCATCGACTTCGACCCGATCGGCTGCCGCTACATCGACACGTGGTGGGAGCAGGACCATCCCGAGCGGGCCCACACACAGACGGGACGCTGCTACACACCGGCCGACTTCGAGCTGCTGCTGGCAGGCACCGGGCTGACGCTCAACGCGGCATACGTCAACGGCGTGGCGATCGGCGACGACGGCGACGCTGCTTCGCGTGCGGGTCTGCTGACCGAACGGCACGAGTGGCTTGCCGTGCTGAGGGCAGACGATGCGGGCTGCGCAGGCGACTGACGCGCGCGAACGCCGCGCTGTGCCTTGCTCGGCAGCTCCGGAAGCGTATATCGGCCTTACGACCCTGGACCATCGCAGCACCCTATGTAAGACTTCTACGTATGGACGAAGTCCGTGTGACTCTTGCCGTGGCCGCCGTACTGAAGGCGTTCCTTGAGGATGCCGCCGAGCCGCGTTACGGATACGACCTGATGCGGCAGACAGGCTTCGCGAGCGGCAAGCTCTACCCCGTACTTGCCCGCCTGGAAAGGGCTGGATGGCTGGTCAAGGAGATCGAAAGCGTCGATCCAGCCCTCGTGGGACGGCCCGCGCGCCGCCTGTACCGACTCAGCGCCGAGGGCGCGGACGCCGCCGAGCGCGCGCTCGCCGGCGTTAACGATCTGGTACGCCTTCCAGCTCCGCGGCTGGTCGGCCGTCCGGAAGCAGGACCGGCATGAACGCGCTGACGGTAGCGGCGCTCGCCGCGGCAGCCGGACTCGCGAGCACCGCGCTGGGAGAACTGACGAGTAAGGAAGTCCGAGGTCGGCTGGACAAGATACCCGTCGCCATCTTACGGCTGGCCGGCCGCCGCCTTGGCACGGCAGTCCGTGACGACCTGCTCGACGAGTGGAGCGCCGAGCTCCACGAGATCATGCAAGGCCCGGATGCGTTGCCCGTAACCCGCGTGCTGGTCGGCACACGCTTCGCCCTCGGGCTGCTCACCGCCGGCCCTCGCATCGAGAAGGAGCTGGCGACAGCCGATGAGGCGGTGGGAGACCACCGAGGAGAGTTGCCGCCAAGCTTCCAACAGGCGATGCCCGGCGTCCTGGTCCAATCGGAAGAGCTTCGCCTCGCGGCCTGCTACTTGCCGACGGTGCTGCGTACCACGGGTGCAACATCGGCAAGGGAACACGAACTCGTCATCAGGGGCGGCTGGTACGACACCATTCCCATCGACCAGGGCCGCACCGGGCTCGTAGTCGGCAACGTCGTCGTCCCTGGGACAGCCTCCCGCGAGCACATTGCCACCGAGATGGACATCATGGTGCGACTCAGGGCGATCGTCCGAGCCCGCGCGTCTCGAAACGTGCCACCCGCGGAGCTCTTGCGGCACGTCAGCCGTCGCGCAAACGCATTAGGACGCCGCTACCCAATATCTGCGGTCACGACCTTGGTGTACTGCGTCCATGACGCTGAGCACCAGACCCTGACCTACGCCAACGCCGGGCACATCCCTCCCATGATGCGATTGCCGAACGGCAGTGTGCTGACACTCGACGAAAACACAGGCTCGCCACTCGACGCGGGACAGCACAGTTGGCTTGAGACATCCGTGGCCGCTCCGGCAGGATCCTTCGTTGCGTTCTACACGAAGGGCCTGCTCCAGCGCGGCGTCAACGATCTTCCTGCCTTGCTGGCCCAAGACCCTGACCAGGGACCGGCAACGACCGGCGCCGGTCCCGTCGACCTGGTCCGTGACCTGATCCTGGCGGCTGCGCGTCCTGCTGAGAGCGACACTGCACACGACCTCGCGCTCATGGTCGCCCACATCCCGCTGCCAGGCACCACCCAGTACTCGCCGTTCCAGGCCACCTCAGCTGCTTGACCTGCCACGCCCCCGCAGCGTGCCATCCCTGCCCGCCGCCGGCCGCATCACCCCAACTGCGCCGCAAGCTCCCCGACCATCTCCCCGAACCCACCAACCACCAACGAAAGGTGCCCCTCTGCCGGCCGCAGCCGCTCGGTGGCGCCGCCGACGTGGCTCGCCAGCCAGCGGCCGTGGGCGAAGGGGACCATGCGGTCCTCGGCGCCCTGCCAGATGGCGACGGGGGTCTGGATGCGCGCGAGGTCGAAGCCCCAGTCGGCGATGAAGGCCAGGTCGTCGTCGCGCCAGCCCGCGACGCCTTCGGAGACCGACCTGCGGAAGGCTTCGGCCGCGTACTCGGCGAAGGCGTCGGTCAGGGCCTTGCGGTCGACCTCCGAGATGAGGTCGCCGAGGGCCGCCGCGATCTGCGGCCCCTGCACGTCGGCCATGGCGGCCGCCTGCTCGCTCAGGTACGCCGTCAGCGGCTCCGCGCCGGTGGTGGCCGCGGCGAACTCGTCGACGTTCTCCGCACCCATCCCGTCCAGCCAGTCCAGCCCCTCGGCGTGGAACGGCGCGACGCCGGCCAGCGTCGCCGCCGCCACGCAGCGCCCCGGCAGCAGCGCGGCGCACGCCAGGGCGTGCGGGCCGCCGCCGGACCAGCCGACGGTCACGAAGCGCTCGGCGCCCAGTTCGTCCAGCAGGGCGGCGGTGTCCTCGGCGGCCGAGGCGACCGTGCGGCCCGGCTGCGGCGACGAGCCGGCGTACCCGGGGCGGCTGTAGACGACGGTCCGCAGGCCATGCCGCGCCGCGGCCTCGACCAGCGGATCGAACACGATCGCCGCGAACGGCGTGCCGTGGTGGAAGACCAGCGGCGTCCCGTCCTCGGGGCCCGCCACCAAGTACTCCAGAGTCCGACCGTCCGCGAGGCGAAGATTGTTCATGCTGAGGAAACTACCTCAGAATCCGGGCGGCGGAATCGAGTAATCCGAGCCCCAATGAGCCGAAAACAGGAACCGCCGCGCCCCCGACGAATCCAACGAATCCGAACCGGGAGCGCAGCGGTATCCAGCGCTTACAGCACTTACAGTGCGTACAGCGCTACTGAACCGTGTAGTGGTACGGGAAAGCGGCGAGCTCATCCCCGGTCGGCGAAGGACCGTTGTTGCTCAGCGCCGTGGCGTCGTCGAGGTACACCACCCCCGACACCGCGCTCCCCGCCACCTGGCTCGGCGTCACCGTCAGCGTCAACGTAGCGTCGCCGCCCGGCTGCACGACCACCGGCGTGAACGCGGCGTTCGGGTTCACGCCGAGCTGCCACAAGTCCCCGGTGTTCGACACCGCGTCGCCGTTGAACGCCTGGCTCACGGCCGTCATCGACACCGTCGCGGTGGAGGTCGCGGTACCGCTCGTCCCGCCGAACGCCCCGCTCGGCTGCGGGACGACGTCCCAGTCCCCCTGCGTGACGCTCCCGCCGAGCCGCGGAGCCTGGTAGCTCGCGAACGCGTCGTCGCCCACGGCCGTGGATCCGACGTCCGGCTCGCCGTTGAACGGCGACGAGTCGAACTGGACCGGCGCCGTCGACGTGACCGACATCGAGACCTGGCTCGTCCGCGTCGGCACGATCCACTGCGGCACCGGCGCGACCCCGGACAGCGGCAGCGTCAGGTTCGCCGACGGCGTCGTCGAGGCCAGCGGCATGGTGACGGACTGGTCCAGCCGCGGATCCAGGAAGTAGGACTCAATACCCTGCGACGAGTTGTGAACCGTGAAGCTCATCGTCACCGGCTTGCCCCGCGCAGCGACCCCGCCCTGCGGAACACCGCCGGCCACAGCCCCGACGCCGTGGAAGTCGACCTCCCCATGGAGAGTCGTGTCCAGGGCGTCGCCGTTGACCGGGTTGGTGAAGGTGACGATGACCGTCCACTGACCCGCCTGCGGACTCAGCACACTGACCTGCGTTCCGGAACTCGCGACAGTCTGCTGATTCGCCCCGCTGCCCTCCTGCGTGAGGTTCGAGGCACGCGCCGGGTTCTGGCCGTCCGGCGACACCAGGTACACGAAGTACGGGTCCGTCCGGTGCCCGGCCAGCGCAGTACGAACGTCCAGCGCCGGCTTCCCAGCCGGGACGTTCACGACGAAGAACTCGCTCTGCGCCGGAACACCGCCGCGACCGTTGCCGCCCTGGATGTCCGAGGAGAACGTCCCCACGCCACCGTTCATCGCCACCACAGACCGCAGCGTCATCGGGATGGAGCTACGCCCCGACTGCGGCGAGCTGATCGCCAGCGACGCGCTCAGATCCCCGGCACTCGCCGGCGTCTTCGCGCTCACGGCTATGGTCGTGGACTGACCCGGCCGCAGCGTCACAGTGGACGGACTCACCTGGCAGAACGGCACGAACCGCGACACCGCGGCGTTGAACAGCACCTTCCCGGTGTAGCCGTGCGCGGTGTTGTCATCGGAGATCACCGCGGTCCACGTGCCCGGCACCGGATTGTGCACGTCCACGTGCCCGTGGTTGCCGTTCCCGTTCGGCAGGCTGTTCGCGGTGAGCTTGCCGTTCGGGTCGAGCAGCACCAGGTTCACCGAATCCTGCTGGACACCGGGCCAGGCTATGTTCGAGTCCAGACGATCCTGCCCCGGCGGCACCTGGAACGTCACCTTGACGTAGTTGTTCGTGACGCCACGCTGGTCGACGTAGGTCGACCCGCCGTTCGCCAGCTGCGCGGTCCGGTTCGCCACCACGCTGGTCGGGCTGAGCGTCCGCCCGGCCAGGCTGACGGTCTGCGTGCTGCTGCCGGTGTTCGTCAGGCTGGTCGTGAAGTGCTGCACCGCGCCGGGAGCCGCGGTCGCGTCGAACTGGTCGGCACCCATGATCAGGGTGTTGCCACTCGCGACGCCGTTGCCGTCCGGAGTGTGCACGGACTTGGCCGCCTCGACCGCGCGATAGGCGTCCACCAGCCCCGAGCCCTGCTCGGAGCCGACCACGTCCAGGTCGTCCGCGGTGCTCTCGATCAGCTCGTCCACCAGCGCCGGGGTCGGGCTGGCGCCGGCGTGGCCGGAGCGGTAGGCCTGGATGACGAGCGCCGCGACACCGGCGACCAGCGGGCCGGACTCACTGGTACCGCCCTCCTGCAACACCGGACTCGGCTTTCGCAGAGTGTTCACACAGTCGGGCGCGATGGTCTTGTCCGGAGTGCAGATCATCCAGTCCAGGTCCCCGGGCGCGACGACGGAGATGCTGCGTCCCTGCTCGGTGGCACCGCCGGACGACAGGGAGCTGATGTTGTCGCTGACGTATCCGGTCGCCCCGATGTCGTCGTAGCCCTTGAAGTCGTCCTGCGCGTAGGAGCGGAACGTGGTCGACGCCCCGACGGCGATGACGCCGGGCTGCGAGGCCGGCGACCAGATCGTGTTCTGGTTCCCCGCGTCGTACGACGGGACCGTGATGGTGACGCCGGCGGCCATCGCGGCCGCGTTGGCGGCCTTGATCAGGTCGGCGCTGGTGTCCGGCATCGGGAAGCTGCCGGCCTCCTCGTTCAGGACATTGACATGGTCGACGGTGACCGCGTAGTCGATGGCCTCCAGGAAGGCCGACGTCGTGGTGAGGTCGTTCTCGCCGTAGACCTTGTAGGCGTCCAGCGTCACGCCGGGCGCGACGCCCTCCAGCCGGATGAGGCAGGGCTTGCCGAGCGCCGAGGACGTGTAGTCCTGCAGGTTGTAGACGTGGTCGCCCTGCGCCGCGATCATCCCGTCGTCGAGCATGGACTCGATCTCGTTGCCGGCGAAGACGGTCCCGCCCTCGCCGGTGAAGTCCTGGTAGTCGGCGATGACGTGCGAGCCGTCGGGCCGGATCAGGTCCGGGGTGTTGACGTCCATCTCGGCGGCGATGTCGCCGACGGTGACGCCGGCGCCGGTGTAGCCGAGCGAGCGGGCGGTCTTGGCACCGGGCACGTCGGAGTCGGCCTTGACGGACTCCAGCGCCTCCGGGTTCAGCTGCACGCCGCCGTTCGCGGCGCAGGTCCCCGACGGGAGGGTCACGGACGACGCCGCACGTACCGCGCCGTTGCCCTTGCTCGCGCCGTTGCTGGTGCCCGTGGCCGCTGCCGCAGGCAGAGCCGGCAGGGTCAGGCCGCTCCGCACCTTGATCGCCGCGTCCGGCACGACCTCGGCGACGCTCGGATCGCTGCGCAGCGCCTGTTCCTCCGCCGGCGAGACGGTCGCACTCAGGGCATTGATAACGGTCAGCGACCGCACGTTCCGGCCGCCCGAAGACTTGAGCGATCTGAGCAACGGTGCCTGGGCGGAGTCGGTCGCCGCCCGGTCGGCGGCGTGCGAGGCCATGACCACGATCACCGGCAGGCCCACGGTGGTGGACGGTGCGGCGGAGGCGGACGCGGCGCCCACGGGTATCCCCGTGACAGTGAGCGCCGCCGCGCACAAGCAGGTCAACACGGCGCTCCGGCGCCGACGAAGGAGGGGCATGTACTCTCCGATTCGGTATCAGGGCACTGTGGCTGATGGTGCCCGGCCACCGATTCTGGCCCCGGTCCGACGATCGCGCTAGAACCCCAGAGTGCTGACACTCCTTACATCCGGTCGAACCACTCCGGTCACTTCCAGTCGAAGCGGTAGGCCCGGTAGGTGTTCACGCCGGCGGGGAACTCGGCGCTGAAGACCACCGCACCGGTCCGGTCGAACTCCGAGACGTACGGCAGCGCGCCCCAGCCCACGAACACCCGGCCACCGCGCTCCGGCTGCGCGTTGCCCTGCGAGGACGCGGTGAGCCCGGCGGGCTGCGCGTCGGAGCGAATCAGGGTCGCGACATGCTTGCGGGGGTCGAGCTGCACGGTGACGACCCGGCTGTAGGGGTAGTCGGCGACGGCGCCGCTGCCGGTGTTGGCGATACCGGCGGACTCGTTGTCGAAGAAGCTGTAGCGGCCGCCGCCCAGCGGCTCCGGGTCGTGCTGCCAGGCGAAGAAGGACCCTGCGGTGTTCAGCTCCTGGCCGGCGGCGGTCCGGAGCTTGAAGGAGCTGGCCTTGCCGCCCAGCTGCCACAGCACCTTGCCGGTCGCGTGCGAGATCTCGTAGGCGGTCCAGGTGTTGCGCGCGTCCACGAGCAGGTTGTCGCCGTCCACCTTGACGGCGTTGATGTGGAACCAGTCCCAGGGGGTGTCCGGGGACGCCGGCAGTGGCTGCTCGCTCTGCGAGTAGGGGACGTGGTCGGCGCTGTTCCACTGGAAGAGCACCTTGCCGGTCGCGATGTCGATCTCCTGCACGACGCCGTCGATCACCTTCTGGTGCGACGAGCCGCCGATGGAGGTGAGGTCGGCGGTCTTCTGCGTGTAGGCGAGGATCAGCGCGGTGTTGCGCGGGGTGATGACGAACTCGTGGCCGTCGGCGGTATAGCCGTTGCCGGCGCGGACTTCGGCGATCTGGTGGTAGCTCGCGTCGTAGATGACGTCGGTGCCGGACGCCAGCCCGCCGAGGCCGGTCCCCTCCCACCAGGTCAGCACCGGCTTGCCGTGGTAGGTCTGCGCACGGAAGTCCGCTGCGGACAACCCGGCCGGGACCTGGTGCGACCAGACGGTCTTCCTGCCGTCCGGGCTCAGGATCTCCACGCCGTTGGCGTACTTGGCGTCGGAGGAGGAGGGCGCGACGAAGATGTCGCCGTGTCCGGCGCCGGACGCGTCGGTCAGGACGGTCCAGGCCGGCAGCTGCGGCGCGGCCGAGGCAGAGGCGGCGGCGGCAGAGGCGGCGGCGGCCGGGACGACGCCGACGATCAGGGCGGCGGCCGCCGCCGTGGCGAGAGCGGCGGCCCGGACGTTCGTTCGAGGAGTGCGCATTCGGCGACGGTAACCAGCTGACCAGCGGCGCAGACAACGGCAGCCGGAGCGTGAGATGCCCTCAACCGGAATGTGAGAACGCGCCGGTCAGGCGCAGCACCTCGGCCACCGGCAGCCCCGGCGACCGGTGCCCGCCGCGTCCGATCATGGTCTGCGACGCGAACAGCACGTTGAGCACGGCCTCCTCCACCGCCTCGACGACCGCCTCGTAGAACGCGTCCATCCGGTTCCAGGGGATGAACCGCAGCGCGCCGTAACCCGGCTCGCCGTCGGGGAATCCCATGCCGCGGCCGAACGCGTCCTCGTTCGCGGTGGAGAACGCGAGGAACAGGTCGCCGGAGAAGTGCGAGCCGGTCGTCCCGGTGCGGGCCAGCCCGAGCGGGACGCGCCGGGCCAGCGCGGTGCACTGCTGCGGGAGCAGCGGGGCGTCGGTGGCGATGACGACGATGACCGAACCGGAGCCCGGCGGCTGGCGGCGCCCGGCGTCCTCCATCGGGTTGTCCTCGGACAGCGCGGGTCCGACGTGCGTACCGCAGATCGTCAGTTCCCTGCGAGACCCGAAGTTGGCCTGGAGGAACGCGCCGACCGTGTACGTCTCGGCGCCGTAGCCGACGCGGCGCGAGGCGGTGCCGTTGCCGCCCTTGAAGCCGTAGCAGTTCATGCCGGTGCCGCCGCCGACGGAGCCCTCGGCGACCGGGCCGGGGCGGGCCGCGTCGATCGCGGCGACGGCGTGGTGCGGCTGGACCGTGGGGGCGTTGATGGCGTTCAGGTAGCCGTCCCACGTCTCGGCGACGACCGGCAGCAGCCATTCGTCAGCGACGTGCGGCTTCTCGCGGACCGTCCAGTCGATCACGCCGCGGTGCGCCGCGCCGATGGCGTGCGTGTTGGTGATCAGGACCGGCAGGCGCAGGGTGCCGGTCTCACTGAGCCAGGCCGTGCCGGTCATCTCGCCGTTGCCGTTGAGCGAGTACCAGCCGGCGGCGCAGGGCTGCTCGACGGTCTCCGGCGGGCGCGGCAGGATCGCGGTGACACCGGTGCGGACCGCGTCACCCTCGATGAGCGTGGTCTCGCCGATGTGGACGCCCGCGACGTCGGTGATCGCGTTGTGCGGCCCCGGGGTGCCGGGCAGGGGCAGGCCGAGGGCTCGGGCCCGAAGGCGTTCGGCACCGGTCATCAGAGTCCTTCCACGGCGGTCAGGTCGCAGCCCGTGGCGTCGGCGGCGTAGGCCAGCAGGATCGTCTCGGCGGCGCGGACGTCCAGCGGCGGCACGGCCTGGGTCAGGTGCAGCCCGAGGCCGTCCTCGAGCAGGACCAGGCTGCGGGCGATGGTGTTCGGGTCGCGGGACAGGGTGAACACCCCGACCGCCGCTCCGGCCTCCAGGATCGCGGCGTACACCGCGACCTGCCGCTCGTAGAGCCGGACGTGCTGCGCCGAATATGCGGGATCGCGACGGGCGAACGTACCCAGCTCCAGCAGCAACCGGACCAGCTCATCGTCGCTCCCGGCCGGCAGGCCCGAGCGGATCATGCCGACCAGACGCCGCCGGGGGTCCGGTTCGACGCGGGCGGCCGTCTCCCGGTCGACGCAGAACCTTTCGACGGCCTCGCGTTGCACCTCGCGCAGGACGTCGGTCAGCGTCGGGAAGTAGTACTGGACCGCGCCGGGGGTCATCTCGGCCTGGTCGGCGACGTCGCGCATGCGCAGCCCGGCGACGCCGCGCTCCAGGACCGCCTGGCGCGCCGCCTCGACGAGCTCGGCGCGCTTCTCGTGGGCTCTACTCGGTCTCCCCATGGTTCTGAATTCTCTTGATATTTTCCAGAGAACGCAAGTCGTGATCGCCGGTCACCGAACCATGCACCCCCTGGAACAGGGGTTACTCACTCGTTATCACCGAGAGTCTTGACGTCAGCCCGCACCGAGTTCTTTGATGCTCCTTCAAAGAACTCCGATGGAAGGACGCCTCATGACTGCTTCAGGCACGTCCCCGTCCCGTTCCACCGAAACCGCCGAGGACGGCCACCCTCCCCGGCTGCACCGCGGGCTGAAGATGCTCGGAACCCTGTTCATCACGCTGTCGGCCACCACCCCGGCCTCGTCCGTGTTCATCATCAGCCCCGGCGTCGTCGGCCAGGCCGGGACCGGCGCGTTCTGGGCGTTCGCGGTGGCCGGCGTCGTCGGTGTCTTCATGGCCCTGGTGTACGCCGAGCTGTCCTCGGCGTTCCCGCTGTCCGGCGGCGAGTACGCGATCACCGCCCGCGCGCTCGGCCGGCTGCCGGGCTTCGTGGTGCTGGGGCTGATCCTGGTCACGCAGCTGCTGATCGTCGCGGTCATCGCGCTCGGCGTGGGGACGTACCTGGAGGTGCTGTTCCCGCATCTGGACGTCGCGGTCACCGCCGCCGTCACGACACTGCTGGCCACGGCCCTGGCGGTCTTCGACGTCAAGCTGAACGCCTGGGTCACCGGCATCTTCCTGGCCATCGAGATGATCGCCCTGATCGTCGTCAGCGCCCTGGGCTTCTTCCACCCCAAGCGCTCCCTCGCCGACCTGATAGCGCACCCGGTGGCCGCCGCAGCCGGCGGCTCGACGGTGACCGCAGTCGGCGTTGGCACCATCGGCGCGGCCACCGCCGTCGCCATCTTCGCCTACAACGGCTACGGCTCAGCGGTCTACTTCGGCGAGGAGACGAAGGACGCCCCCCGCAGCATCGCCAGAACCATCCTGTGGGCCCTGGCCATCGCGGTCCTGGCCGAGCTGATCCCGACCACCGCAGTCCTGATCGGCGCCCCGAACCTGCCCAGCCTGTTCGGCGCGGACAACATGATGAAGTACTTCATCACCGCGACCTCGAACTCAACAGTCAACGACGCGATCAGCCTGGCCATCGCCATCGCGATCTTCAACGCGGTCCTGGCGATCATCCTGGTGACCGCCCGCATGGTCTTCTCCACCGGCCGCGACGCAGCCTGGCCATCCCCGGTGAGCAAAGCACTGGCAGCGATCCACCCGAAGTTCGGCAGCCCCTGGATCGCCACCATCGCCACCGGCGTGGTCAGCGCCGGCTTCTGCTTCGCCGACGACACCTTCCTCCTGGTGGTGACCTCGACAACGATCATCGCCGTCTACGCCGCCCTGGCCCTGTCCTCCATCGCCGGCCGCCGCAACGGCACCACCACCCACGCCGCCTACCGCATGCCCGCCTGGCCGGTGGCACCGGTGCTGGCACTGGGCGCGATCGGATACGTGGTCTACGAGAACTTCCAGGACCCGAAGGTCGGCCGCCCGAGCCTGTGGACAACGCTGGGCATCGCGGCGGTGTCGGCGGTGTACTACCTGGCGGTGGTGCGGCGGCGGGGCGGTTGGGAGCTGAAGGGGGCTGAGGACGAGTAGGGGGTGCGGGCGGCGCTGGCGGGGGCTCGGTGTGCTGCGCGAGTGCGGTCGGCCTGGAGCTTCAAAGGCGATTTACGGATTCGCCTAAGGTTTGGTGACCTCGCAGGGGGACGCAGTTCGGCTGAGCGGCGCGGGTTGCGCTGGCGGCCGGCGGTCGGGAGCGGTGAGCGGGGCCGGTGTGACCAGGTTGCTGGTTCCGGTGAGAACCGGTGCCGTGGTGGTTGCGGGTGGCGACGGGGCTGCGCGACCGGCCATGTGGCTAGGGGGTCCGAAGGACCATGTGGGGTGTTGGTTCTGGGTCCCTCGCCGCGTCGACGGGCGAAGCCAACCTGTCCGGGCCGGTGGTGTCCAGCCGAACGAGGCCTGACCACAGCAGCAGCGATCCGGCTGGACACCGCCAGACCGGACTGGTTCCGTTTACGGCGACGACGCGGCGAGGGACCCAGAACCTCGGCGACCACAAGCAGCGACTGCCACCGGCCAGCGCGGCGCAGGCAACAGCGTGAAGTAGAGCCGAACAGTCGCGGGCCGCCGCCAAACAGCAGCACGCGCGGGTCGCCCCCTCGCTGTAGAGTGCCCGCCGGAGGCCTCGAGGCGCCCACCAAACGCGGCCGCCAGCCGCCAGACCAAACGCGTGCGCAGTGACTAGGACCCGTGCGTGGTCGTGGACGCGAAAACCGCCGGCCGTCAACGCTTCCTGGTGGTGCGAGTCGGGCCGGGCGGCATTTTGTTAGGGCATTGTCGCCCCTTATAAATAGATATAGCACGCGCCACCGACAGCCACCCGCCGCCAACGCGTCACTGGCACCGACTCCAACCGCCTCGCGGTCGTGCACACCTGCACCGCCGGCCGCCAACGCACCGCAGCGCGAGTCGGACCATCGCGCGGTCGTGCCCACGAAAACCGGCGGCCGCCAGCGCAACCAGCCGGGCTCAACCGAACTGCGTCCCCCCGCGAGGTCACCAAACCTTAGGCGAAGCCGTAAAAATCGCCTGTAAACCACGCCCCAACCGCACCCGCCAGCGCATCGTCACCCACCAAGCACCCCCGCTACTCCTCAACCAACCACCGGTCGAGCAGCGCCAAGTTCTCGTCAGTCCCCGGAATCCCCATCTGCACGCATCGTGCCAGCGCGCTGTCGCGGCTCGCGTTCGCCAGGTCCGCTGCCGACGAGCCCTGCGGGCCGCCGCGCCAGTAGCCCGACAGCTCATAGCCTCGCAGGACGAACTTCACCTGGCTCACCGTGACCGGGATGCCCGCCTCGTAGCAGCGCTGTGCCACGGCGCCGGCCACGGACTCCACTACGTACGGTTGGCCTGCTGCGAGCAGGTCTCTGACCTCTGCGTGGATCTGCTCGAACAGGCCGCGGTAGGTCGCCGGGGCGAGTTTGGGCATGCCGGTGGTGGAGTGCACTGCCGTGATGAATGCGGCCAGGTCCGGGTCCAGGCCTTCGGTGGCGTCCGGCGTCGGGACTGGCCGGCTGTGGCGCGCCGGGTCCAGGACGTATCCCGGTGTCGCGAAGTCCACCACCAGCGGCTGGTCGTCCAGGGTCAACGTCAGCGAGCCCAGGACGTCGCCGAACGCTCCGTAGCCGAACCACTGGCCGCCGACGGTTTGGCCGCGGCCGAACTTCTTCATGAGTTGGCTGGCGATGCTGGCGTGCGAGACCGCCTTCGGTGACTTGCGGACCAGGTCCTCGATGAACTCCTCGATACCCTCCGGCAGCCCGCTGGACTGCGAGAGCTGCGACAGCCCGCCGTCCGCGGCGACGCCCACGCTGCTCGCCGAACGCTGCAAGCCCAACAGCTGCCGAGTGAACTCCTCGTCGGAGACGACCAGATCGCAAGCTGCGCGGTAGGCATGCGCGACCGGGCTGCTCGACACACTCACCGTCCGCCGATCATGGCTGCGCAAACGCAGCATCACCGCCGTGAAGTCCGCATCCGCGCTCATGACGATCACCTCGTCATAGCGAACCGGATGCGCAAGAATGTCCAGAATATCCATCACCATGTGGATGTCCGCGCTGCTCTTACCGTGCTGCGTCAGCGAAGGGCAGTCCACGACCCGGAACCCGGCGCGCGTGAAGAACGCACGGAAGCCCTTGGTGTCCTGCACCGGGTTCAAGTAGCAGTTACGAGTGAGCAGCAAGCGCCGCGCCGTCCCCTGCGATTCGGGCTCAAGACCCTCCGCCGGACCCTCGCCGCTAGGGACCTGAACCACCTCTGGAACGCGACTCAACCAACCCAGCCAAGCCTCCGGCGACCGACTGAACACCTCCGCCGCACGCGGACTGGAGTCCCGCAATCCGATAAACACGTTGTCGAAGTCGACGAACAACGCCGAACGCAAAACCTTGCCGTTCGCTTCCCCACCTGTCAGCACGCTTCCCCCTCAGCCGAAATCCCCATCAGGATTCTGACGGACCGAGGACCCCGCCGGGAACAGGAGAAGTGGGTGCGCTACCCCCTATTCGGGAAAGCGCACCCACCACAATGGGGCTTGGCCAGACCGCAGCCAGACCTCAGGCAGACCTCAGCCAGGACCCGGACAGAGCTCAGCCAGAGCCCAACCAAGGCCGACGCCTTACGGCTTACGGCCTACGGCCTACCACCAACGGCCGACTACTTCGTGTTCAACGCCGTGTCGTCAAGCACGAAGCTGGTCGTACCGCCGTTCTTGTCGGTCTCCGTACCGGTGAACCGCACCGTGACGCTCTGACCCGCATAAGCCGAAACATCACTGCTGTGCTGCACGTACCCACTCGCCTTGTCCAAGTTGCTGAAGCTCGCAAGCGTCGTGAGCACGGTGCCCGACGAGTTCAGCAGCTGAACGGTGAACGTGTCCGGCTTGGCGCTGGACGTGCTCTCCGTCGTGTCGACATGCAGCCAGTACGACAGCGTCGCCGTGCACCCGGACGGAATCGTCACCTTCTGCGAAACCGTGTCGGTGTCACTGCTGCCGTTCCCGTTCAGCCACGCCTCCCACGACCCCGAGTGCGGCGGCTCCCCGCTCGTGCTGTTGGTGATCGGGTTGAAGCCGAGCGAGGACGTGCCGGTCCAGCCGCTCCCGGTGCCGCTCTCGAAACCGGGGTTGACCAACAGCTGCGCCGCGGTGCAACCGCCGCCCGAGGACGACGTCACCGTCACCGTGTAAGTGGCGGTGTGAGTACCGGACGAAGCCGTGCCGGTGATGGTGATCGGGTAGGTCCCGGCAGCCGTCGTGGAACTCGTCGCCACGCTCAGCGTCGAGCTGCCGCCGGAGGTGACCGACGCCGGGCTGAAGCTGACCGTGGACCCCACCGGCCCGCCGCTGGCGCTCAGCGCGACGGACTCGGCGCTGCCGGACGTGACCGCGGTGGACACGGTCGCGGTCGCGGTGCCGCCGGCGGCGACGGAGGCCGAGGACGGGGACGCCGAGAGCGAGAAGTCGCTCGACGACCCGCTCTGCCCCGGGATGAACGTCCACGTCTTCGTCGTGCTGGAGCTGCTACCGGCCTTGACCTTGCCCGACGAGTCGTTGATGTACTTCTTGCCGGACTGGATGTCGGTGAACGTCAGGTCGGTGTTGTACGACCACTGCTGGCTCGGCCCCGCCGTGCACTTCTGCATCGAGATCTGCGACGTCGAGTAGTCCGCGCAGAGGTGGTTGATCTGCAGGAACGTGCCGTCGAACGTGAACTGCTGGCCCGCCGAGCTGTCGCACGCCGCGGTCACCAGCAGCACCCCGGACGAGGAGCTGTCGTTCGGGTCGGTCATGCACTTGCCGGTCGAGACGTTCTTGTACTGCCCGACGGTGATCGTCGGCTTCGCGCCGCCGTAGCACGCGCCGGTGCTGGTGTTGAAGATCGGCTCGGAGGTCACCGTCTCGTTCGACGGCGGGTTGACGATCACCGGCTCCATGGACGGCGTGCCGTCGGAGTTGTAGTTGGTCAGCGCGTCCTCGCATTCGATGGCATTGAACGCGTTGCCGCCCTGCCCGCCCAGCCACAGGTCGAGGTGCCGCAGGTTGGGACCGCCGTTGGGCCCGTGGCCGGTCCAGTCCGCGCTGCACTCCTCGCAGCTGTCCTCCATGATGAAGTACTTGCCGACGCGCGGGACGTAGACGATCGTCCCGGGCGGCTGCTCGCTGGAGTCCGTGGCGAAGGTGATCGGATCGGAGTAGGTGCCGGTCCCGCCGGCGGTCTGGTGGATCTGCGGATAGGAGATGACGCCGCCCGGAGGCGTGTTGTCCCACCAACCGTAGAAGGTGAGGAACGTCTGCTCGGTGGTGCCCGATGCCGCCGCCCGGACTGCCTGGACCGTCTGGGCCGCCGGTGCGGCCGGGGTTTTGCCGGTCGCCTGCGCCGGGGCCGCGATCAGGCCGAGGGCCGCACCGATGCCCAGACAGAGGGCTGCGAGCGCCGTGAGCAGGCGCCGTGGGGGTGTCTTCATTGCTGGTTCCCCTTTCGTCGGAAGGGCTGTGGGGACGCGGCCGCGATGGGGCGAGAAGGCGGCCGCAGGTGGAACGTGGCGGTGGCGCTGGGCAGCTTGACCAGCGGGGATGCCGACGCACCGTTTTCGTTAGTAACCTTTCCTAACCAGAAAGGAGAGTAAGCAGCATCCTGCGGAGCGTCAAGACGCAGACGTCACCACTTCATGGCGCGCCTTCATGGCGCGCCTTCGTGGCACGCCTTCATGGCGCGGCTCCATCGCGCGGCTTTATCGCGCGGCGCCGCCTCCGAGTTCACCCCGGACCGCGTCCCACGCGGCGGCGGAAAGCATGGTGCTGACGGGCTCCAGGAGCCGATACATCGCCGGACCGTAGCGAGCGGCCAGATCGGCGTTGTGCTGGAACACGTCGAGCTCGTTCGCTGCGGTGATCTCCAGAAACGCGCGGAGATCCTCGGCGGCCGGCTGGAGGTCGGCTTGTGCGAAGCGGTCCCGGAACACCGGACGCTCGCCGGCGCGCAGGCGCGGGTAGGTCGCCGCGCGGTCGCAGCTGGCATAGAGATGGACCAGGGCCTCGGGGCGTTCACCGATCAGGTCGACCAGGACGCGACGGTCGCTCAGATTAAGCAGAGATGGCATAAAGCCGTCGGTGCCATACGTCGCGTGACACAGGCCTGCCGTCTGCACCTCAGTCGGCGCGCCCCAGTCCGCGAGGCGGCGGCTGACGCGCTCCAGATGGTTGAGGAGCGTGCCGCCGGGGTGCGGCATGTCCGCGGCGCCGTGTGCACGCAGGAACTCGTCGATGGCCGGGCGGTTGTCGGATGCGGGTTCGCTCAGAATCTCGCTCACGTCACGCGTTCTACTCGCCGGTACAACCGAGCGCAACCAAACGTGACCGAGATTGTTAAAGCACACACCAAATTCGGGGCGGCTCGCGGGTGTAAGTCTCGTACCACGCGACTACAGCCTGACAACATCATCAAGCAGTTCACTCTCTCCGACGCTCCGTGAGTCCGCGGACAACGCGGTGGCCTGCTTGCGCACTGTCACCCATTCGACAACCCTCCCCGACCAGCGTCAGACCCCGTCGGATCCCGCCAGAATCTCGCCGCGCAAAGCGACATCACAGGTACTCAGCGTACGAATCCGACCCGCGCGCCGGCCCCCACGCCGCGCAGTCGTCCGAGCACAAACCGCACTGAACCGACCCGCCCCAGGTCATCCAACCGCCGAATGCCACGTTTCCGAATCGTTACGGCCCGGTGGCGAGATTTGGACCGCACACCCCTGGCGCTCACCGGGCCGTGCCCCATACTTTTTCAATCCTCCAAAAGAGCAATTCGTTGGCCGCCCTGACAAAGACGCGTGAGGGCTGTCCCGCGTCAAGCCTGTCCGCACCGCCACCTGCCGCCAGGATGCCGCGCGAGAACCGCGGATCCGCCACAGAACAAGCAGACGATGGTGTGCGCCTTCGGCACCCTTTAAGGAAAAGCAACGATGAGAAGCCTGATCATCCGGACCATGACGGCCGGCACCGTCGCGGCACTCGCTCTGGGGGCTTGCAGCAGTAACTCCGGCGGATCGGCGAAGGGGCGCTCGCCCTTCGTCGGCGTGATCCTTCCGGACACCACGTCCTCCGCGCGCTGGGAGACCGAGGACCGGCCGGCCCTCACGGCCGCGTTCAAGGCCAAGGGCGTGCGCTACGACATCCAGAACGCGCAGGGCGACAAGAGCCAGTTCCAGGCGATCGCCGACCGGATGCTCAAAGAGGGCGTCAACGTGCTGGTCATCGTCGACCTGGACGCCACCTCCGGCTCGGCGGTGCTGGCGCAGGCCCGGGCCCAGGGCGTGGCCACCGTCGACTACGACCGCCTCACGCTCGGCGGCGGCGCCGACTACTACGTCAGCTTCGACAACGTCGACGTCGGCGAGCAGCAGGGCCAGGGCCTCACGCAGTGCCTGGCGGGCGTGGTCAAGCCGGTCGTGGCCGAGGTGAACGGCGCCCCGACGGACAACAACGCGACGCTGTTCGCGCAGGGCTACAACTCCATCCTCGCCCCGCGCTACGCCGACGGCAGCTACATCAAGGGCCCGAACCAGTCCATCGCCGGCTGGGACAACACCCTCGCGGGCAAGACCTTCTCGCAGATGCTCACCGCGAACCCGAACATCAGCGGCGTCCTGGTCGCCAACGACGGCATGGCCCAGTCGGTCATCGCGGTCCTGAAGGCGCACCACCTCAACGGCAAGGTCCCAGTCACCGGCCAGGACGCGACCGTCGCCGGGCTGCAGTCGGTGCTGGACGGCGACCAGTGCATGACGGTCTTCAAGGACCCCGCGAAGGAGGCCGCGGCCGGCGCCGAACTGGCCATCGACCTGGCCACCGGCGCTCCGGCGAACACCGCCACCGCGATGGTCCCCGACACCGTCACCGGCAAGCTCGTCAAGTCCGTGATGCTGACGCCGGAGGCCATCGTCAAGGCGAACATCAGCGACGTCATCGACTCCGGCGCGGCGACCAAGGCCCAGGTGTGCACGCCGCAGTTCGCGGCGGAGTGCACGGCGGCCGGGGTCAACTGACGAACCCACCGCAGGCACAGGGTCCTGGTGCACGACCGCGCACCAGGACCCCTCAGGCTCCTTCAGAACCCGCTAGCCGCTTCCCGGCCAGGTCAGCCGATCGGTCAGCTCGGCCAGCCCGGCCAGCCCGGTCAACCGATCGCCGCCGCGAACACGTGCAGCGGCGAGGACGTCCCGCCCGGCAGCGTCACCGACTGCACGGTCTTGCCGGCCTGAAGCGCCACGCTGTCGTAGAAGATGGAAGCCTTCCACGGCGACTTGCCGCTGGAGGTGTTGCCGTACGCGGAGGTCACCGCGACCTGGGAGCCGGGGAACGGCGAGGTCGAGGCCCAGTCCCCGAACCCGAGCGTGAACTGCTGCGTGCTCCCGTCGGTGTAGGTGATCGTCGCGGTGCCCGAGGACTGCCCGTTGGCCGCGGCGCCCAGGAAGCCCAGCGTCGCGCCGCTGCCGGAGAGGCTGAACGAGCGGCCGTCGGCCTCGACGTTGTCCGAGGTCCCCGCCGCCGCGCTCGGCCAGGTGAAGGCGAGCCCGCCGAACGTGAACTGGCCTCCCGGGTTCAGCCCGGCAGCAGCCAGCGCCTGCGCGGAGAAGCTGTTGCCGCCGCCGTCGATGTTGCCGGGGCCGTGGTTCGCGTCATCGGTGATCGACACGTTGTTGAACCCGGCGGTCAGCGACGGATAGGCCACGGTGGTCTGCGTGCCCGAGATCCCGGCCTGCGCGCCGCCGACGGTCTCCGTCACCCCGATCACGTGCGGCCCCGGCTGCTGCGCCGCCGGCACCGTCACCGACCACGTCGTCGAGACCGTGGCCCCGGCCGCGACCGTGGCGAAGGTGTCCGGCGTGCTGTTGGCGGCGGTCCAGCCAGCCGGCAGCGTCAGGCCGAGCGCCACGTTGCTCAGCACCGCCGAGGACGGGTTCGCCAGCGTCGTGGTCACCGTGCCCGACGCGCCGGGCTCCAGCGCCGGCGGCGCCGTGATCGCCAGGTGGTCGGACTTGATGGACATGGCGAACACGTGCATCGCCGGGATCCCGCCGTGCGGCTGCGCACTGCCGGCCGGCAGCGTGATCGACTGCACGGTCTTGGTCGGGTCGAGCGTCACCGGGAAGTAGTCGATCGTCGCCGCCCACCCGGTCTGGTTCCCCGGCTGGTTGCCGTACGGGGCGCGGATCGCGACGTCGCCGCCGGTCGGCGGGGTGCCGTTGGCCCAGTCGCCGAAGGCGACCGTGTAGGGCTGCGTGCTGCCGTCGGTGTAGGTGATCGTGCCGCTGCCGCTGCTGGGTCCCCAGGTGCTGGTCCCCAACAGGCCCAGCGTCGAGCCCGAGCCGGTGATGTCGATGGTCTGCCCGGCGGCGACCACGTTGTCACTTTGTCCGACCTGCCGGTCCGGCCAGGTGAACGTGAGGCCGTCGTGCACCAGCGGCGCGCCGGGCGTCACGCCGACCGAGGCCAGCGCCTGCGCCGAGTAGCTCGCGCCGGCGCCGTCCAGATCGGCACCGCCCCGGTTGCTGTCGTTGGTGATCGCGTCGTTGTTGAACGCGGCCGGCAGCGACGTGTACGGCACCGCCAGCTGCTGGAAGCCGACGCTGTCGTGCTTGCCGCGGACCGTGGCGTCGGCGTTCAGCGTGTACGTGCCGCCGGCGCCGCTCGGCACCGTCACCGACCAGGTGGTGGTCACCTTCTGGCCGGCCGCGACGTGTGCGAAGGTCGACGGGCTGGTCGCCGTCGCGGTCCAGCCGGCGGGCAGGTCGAGGCTCATCGCGACGTCGCTCACCGCGCCGGACGCGCCGGACGCACCCGACCCGCCGGACGCGGCCGAGGCGGTGTTGGTGAACGTCGTGCTCACCGTCGAGGCCTGACCGGGCTGCGCGAGCGCCGGGGTGGTGACGGACACCGCGTGGCCGACGACGATCGGCGTCGAACCGCTGACGCCGTTGACCGTGACGGTGATGTCCGCGGCTCCGGTACCGACCGCCGTGACGAGTCCCTTGGCGTCGACAGTAGCCACGCGCGGGTCGCTGCTGTGGTAGCTCACGTGCGCCTTGGACAGGTCGGCGAAGCTGCCGTCGGCAGCGGCGGCCTCGACGATGTTGTCGGCGGTAACGCTCATGTTCCGGTCCTGCGGAACGGAGCCCACACCGGTGGTGTCGTCGGCGATCCACGGGTTCTTGCCGGTGAGGTCGAGCGTCTGGCCGACCTGGAAGTCGACCTGGTCCGGCTGCACGGACACGGTGCGGACGCGCTGCGCCAGCGCCCCGGTCACCGCGACGTCCACGCCGCCGCGCAGGTCGGTGGCGTCGGCTCCGACCTGGAAGGCGTAGCTGCCGTCGTAGACCACGGAGTTCATGGTGGCCGGGTTCCAGATGCCCAGGTCGGAGATCTGCGCGGTGATGGTGAGCCGCTGGCTCTCCCCCGGCTTGAGGACCTTGCTCTTCTGGAAGCCGACCAGCTGTTCCTTCGGGAAGGTCTGGCCGGCGACGGTGAACTTCGGCGCGGCGTAGAGCTGCGCGACGGTGCTGCCGGCGGTGGTGCCGGTGTTCTTCACCGTGACCGTGACGCTCTGGGTGCCGTTGGCGTCCGCGCTGTGCTTCTCGGCATGGACGCCGGAGAAGGAGAACGTCGAGTAGCTCAGGCCGTAGCCGAACGGGTAGGTCGGGGTGCCGGTGAAGTACATGTAGGTACGGCCCAGGCCGCCGGTCTCGGCCGGGGTGAGGCCGTAGTTCGACATCGCCGGAAGCTGCGAGTCGTCGGCGTACCAGGTGAAGTCGAGGTGCCCGTCCGGGTTCTGCGTGCCGAAGAGCACGTCGGCCAGCGCGGTGCCCTGGCTCTCGCCGTTGAAGCCGCTGAACACGACCGAGGCGAAGTCCTTCTGGACGTCGTCGATCTGGACCGGGCCGCCGGACTGGATCGCCAGCACCATGCGGGAGTTGCCGACTGCCGCGACCTGGTTGATCAGCGAGTCGTAGTTGCCGGGCATGGCGATGGTCGTGCGGTCCTTGCCCTCGTCGGCGATCTTCTGGTTGGTGCCGACGAAGACGACGACCGCGTCGGCGCTCGCGACGTCGCTGAGCGTCTGCGCCGAGCACGTCGCCGCGGTGGTGGCGTCGGTGGAGGTGCCGCAGGCATCGAACGTCACGGTCGCGCCGGGATTGGCCTTCTGGACCGCGGCGGTGATGCCCTGCACGGCGCTGACCTGGAGCGTGGGGTCACTGGAGTAGTTGCCGAGGGTCACCGCGTTCGCCATGTCGCCGACGATCACGATCTTGTTGGTGGTGGCCGCGGACAGCGGGAGCAGCGGCTTGGTGGCGCCGGCCGCCGGCTGGTTCTTCAGCAGCACCAGCGAGTTGTCGGCGATCTTGGTGGCCAGCGCCTGGTGCGCCGGGCTCTGGATCTGCGCCTTGGTGATGGACGTGTAAGGGTTCGAACCCGCCGGGTCGAACTCGCCGGTCTCCATGCGCACGGTGAAGATCTTGACCAGCGCGTTGTCGATGACACCCTCGCTGAGCACCCCGGCGTTGATCGCGGCCGTCATGTCGGCGTACGTGTTCTCACCGCCGGCGCAGTTCAGATCGGTGCCGGCGCGCAGCGCGTACGCCTGGCCGCCGGCCTGGGCCGGGACGGTCGTGCCGGTAGCGGTGTTCGTCCAGGTGCCGGTCGAGCTCTTGCCGTCGGTGCTCCAGCCGGGCGGGGCCCAGTTGTGGCCGCTCGGGAAGGTCTGGTAGGTGGTGCCGATGGCGCCGCAGTCGGAGGTGATGTAGCCGTTGAAGCCGTACTGGCGCTGTGCGAGCTGGTTCGCGGTGTAGGTGTCGGCGACGCTCGGGGTGCCGTTGATGGCGTTGTAGGACGTCATCAGGCCTGAGACATGCGCGTTCTCGATCAGGGACGCGAACTGCTTGGTGTAGTAGTCGTGCAGGTCGGTGTCGCTGACGTTGGAGGAGACGCCGGTGCGGTCCTGCTCGACGTTGTTCAGCGCGTAGTGCTTCGCCGTCGCCGCGACCTTGAGGTATCCGGTCTCGGACTTGCCGCTCGGGGTGTTGCCCTCGTAGCCGTTGACGAAGGCGCCGGCCATCTGCGAGACGAGGTACGGGTCCTCGCCGAAAGCCTCGTCGGTGCGGCCCCAGCGGGGGTCGCGGTCCATGTTCACGGTCGGGGCCCAGAACGTCAGGCTGCCGTAGTCGCTCGCCGAGGGGCCGAGATTGTTCTGGTTCACGCCGAACAGGGACTTGTCCAGGAAGCCGCGGGCCTCGTCGGAGATCGCGGTGGTCTCCTGGTAGATCAGGCTCGGGTCCCAGGACATGGTGCTGGCGAAGTTGGTCGGGAAGCTGGTCGAGCGGACGGCGCTGCCGTTGCCGTTGTTGTTCTGGTTGGCTCCCAGGGTGTTGACGCCGTGCTGGCCCTCGCTCCAGTACGTGTACTGCTGAACGCCCAGGCGCGGGATCGCCGGGCCGCTGTTGGTGCTCAGCTGGGCGACCTTCTCCGGCAGCGTCATGCGGGAGACCAGGTCTGCGGCGCGCGCCTCGGCGCTGTAATGCGTGTCGAGGTAGATCGGCAGCTGGGTTCTGCTGTTTGCGGCGTCCCCTGCCGCCGGGGCGTTCGCGGCTCCGGCGGACGAGGCCGGCGCCGCGGTCACCGCGATGCCCAGCCCGACCGCGAGGGCGACGGTGGCCTGGGCCGTCCTGCGCAGTCCGGGCCGTTTGGTGCGTCTGTGCTGTTCCATTGCGCCTCCGTAGTGGATGCCTGCTGGAGCACTAGCCGCCCCTCACATTCAGCCGACTATGCGCGAAAGTCAAGAACTCTGAAACAACTTCCGCGCCAGTTTTGACTAGGACGAGATTTACTCCGTTGCTATGGTTCTGGCGTGCACCCCACTGCCATCGATGCGGAGACCGCGGCCGAGACCCCGATCAACCTGCACAATCTGGGGCGGGTCCGGGTGCTGCAGGCGCTCGCCGACCACCCCCGGCTGTCCCGGGCCGAGCTGGTGCGGCGGACCGGGCTGGCCCGGGCCACCGTGGCCTCAGTGGTCTTCGACCTGATCGCGGCGGGGGTGGTGCGCGAGACCGCGGAGGCGGCGCCGTCGGGTCAGCGCACCGGCCGGCCGCCGCAGCTGGTCTCGCTGGAACCGGACGCCGCCTACGCGGTCGGGCTGGACGTCGGACACGATCACGTGCGCGCCATTGTGACCGATGTCGTCGGAACATCGCGCTGGGACCGCTCGGAGGCGATCGCCGTCGACGACGATCCGGAGCGCGCCCTGGACACCGCGGTGCGGCTGATCGCCGCGGCGATCGACGACACCGGCGTGCCGCCGCAGAAGATCCTCGGGCTGGGCCTGGGCATCGCCTGCCCCGTCGACAAGGTCACCGGCGGACTCCAGGCCGAGGGCATCATGCCGGGCTGGGTCGGCACCCGCCCCGCGGACGTACTCGCGGCGCGCACCGGCCTGCCGACGCAGATCATCAACGACGCCAACGCCGGCGTCCTGGCCGAACGCCGCTTCGGCGCGGCCCGCGACTGCGCGAACGTGGTCTACGTCCGCCTGGCCGCCGGCATCGGCGCGGGCATGATGAGCGACGGCCGCATGCTCCTGGGCCACCTCGGCCTGGCCGGCGAACTCGGCCACGTGACGGTGGAGCCGGACGGCGCGCTGTGCCGCTGCGGCAGCCGCGGCTGCCTGGAGACCGTCGCGAGCCCGGCGGCGATCGCCGCGCTGCTGGCGCGCAGCTGGGGCCAGCCGGTCACCGGCGCCGACCTGCCGGACCTCCTGCGCCGAGGCGACCGCGGCACCCTGCGCGCCCTGGAGGACGCCGGCGAGGCGGTGGGGCGCGCGCTGTCGGCGGCGGTCTCCCTGCTGAACCCGCAGCTCGTGGTGATCGGCGGCGACCTGGTCGGGGCCGGCGACGCCCTGCTCGACCCGATCCGCCGCACGCTGCGCCGCGGAACGATGGGCTCGCTGCACCAGCGGCTGCGGATCGTGCCGAGCACGCTCGGGGACAGCGCGGGGGTGTTGGGGGCGGCGGCGCTGGTTTTGGAGGGGGTGCCGGAGCGGTTGGGGCTTGATCTGCCGGCTCGGTCGGAGATTCGGTAGCCGCCCGAGTCCGGTTTCCGGCGGCCCTGATCACACGTGGCCGCCGCGGCGCCGGTGTTTCATCATGTTTCACGGCCTCGGGTGAAACGCAGCGAGTTCGACCCCTGCCTGTCCACGGCCGGCCTGAAACACCGGCTGTAACATCCGCAGCGTCATTGACCGGATACGCGGCGTGCGGCGAGCATCCGGTGCATCAGCACTTTGACGCCCCGGAAAGGGACCAGACATGCGCAGATCGCTTCGCACCGTCGCCGCCGCCTTCACCGCTGTGACCGCCGCCGTCGCCGCGCCCGCCGCCGCGGCCGCGCAGAACACCCGCGCAGCGGTTCCCAACCCCTACGGGGATCCACATCTGGTCTCCATGTTCGACGGCAAGACCCTGACCGGGTGGACGCAGGCGGCGGCCGGCGAGTGGTCCGTGGTGGGCGGCGCGATCCACGGCAACGGCACCGCCCGCGGCTGGATCTACTACAACGTGCAGCAGGCCGGCACCTTCCGCTGGATCTTCAACGTCCGCCAGGTCAGCGGCAACCACGCGCCGACCGTCCTGATCTGGGGGACGACGGCCCCGCTGCGCGACGCGCTCAGCGCGATCCAGTTCCAGCCGCCGAACGGCGGCCACTGGGACTACCGTCCGGGGCACAACAACGGCGGCGGCAGCGAGTTCAAGCAGCTGCCCCACACGAAGATCCCGACCTCCGCCTGGGCCCAGTGCGAGCTCATCGCCAACCAGTCCACCGGGATCGCCCGGATGGCCTGCTGCCCGCTGGCGCCGGGCGCGGCCACCTGCAAGGCCACGGAGGTGCTGGACTTCAAGGATCCGACGGCCGGCCGCGTCGGCCCGCTGGCGATCCAGGTCCACAACGCCGGGATCCATGACGAGTACCGGAGCCTGTATCTGGAATCACCGGTGGTGCAGAGCCCCGACGCGTTCATCACGACGAAGTGAGCGAGCCGCGTCACCACGGGGACCACGGGGACCACGGGGACCACGGGGGCTGATACGCCCTCCGGCCGAACAGGCTCACAGCCCCGGCGGTGGCGCCGTCGACGTGCCGACCATCAGCCGCACGGGCAGCACGCACCATCGCGGCGCGGCTGCGGAGGTTCCGGTGGCGGCCCGCAGCAACGCCATCGCCGTCCGGCCCGCGCGGCCGAGCGGCGGGACGACCGTCGTCAGGCGGGGCGTGCCGGCGGCGGCCAGCGGGACGCCGTCGAAACCGGCGACGCTGATCCGCCCCGGGACGTCGATCCGCAGTTCCCGCAGGCGCACCAGGGCGCCCAGAGCCATGAGGTCGTTGAACGCGATGACCGCGGTGACGTTCTCGCGCAGCGCGCGGTCGGCGACCTGAGCACCGGAGGTGAAGTACGGCGGATACCGGCCGAGGTCGACGATACGCAGCCCCGCCGCCTGACTGGACACCGCCAGGCCGCGTCGGCGCTCGGCGTCGGCGAACGACGCGCGCGGGCCGCCGGCGTAGCCGATCCGCCGGTGGCCCAGGGACGCCAGATGCGCCACCATGCGGCGCATGCCGTCCAGGTAGTCGACGACGACACCCGGCAGCCCCGGGATCAGACGGTTGAACAGCACGGTACGGCCGGGGACGCACAGGGCTCGCAGACGGTCGTCGGGCAGCCGGGACGACAGCAGGACCAGGGAGTCCACCTGGCCGGCGATCATCCGGATCAGGTCGGCCTCGGCGGCCGGATCCTCCGCGGCGTCCAGGGACAGCACGTGCTGTCCGGCCGGGACCGAGGCCGAGCGCATCCCGTAGAGCACCGCCGGATAGAACGGGTTCGCCAGGTCGGGGAGCACCGCGCCGACGAAACCGATGCGACCGGCGGCCGACGCCGCCGCGCCCGCCGCCGCACCGGCGGAACGGGGACGGCGCGAGGGGTAGCCCAGGCGGAGCGCCGTGTCCACGACCCGGCTGCGGGTCCGTTCCGCGACCAGGTGCGGGCTGTTCAGGGCCCGCGAGACGGTCGCGATCGACACCTCGGCCTGCCGCGCCACCTCTCGGATAGTCGCTGCCATCCCCAGGGCCTTTCGCTCGTGGACGTGTGGTGCCGTCCGTTCGTGAGCGCACGATTCGTCTGACCATCATGCCCTGCGGCAGCGCGAATCAACCCCTCTGTCACGCGATGCTCAGGCCCGCCCCTGGTGACAGGACCACGATGAGCTCTATCTCCCCGGGCCGCCGATGTAACACACTGAAACATCGGATGGCTGCCCGGTCTGATCAGTCGAGATGGAACACCTCAGTCAGCGGCACCATCCCCGCATCCGCCGCCCCGCCGTCCAGCCCCTCGAAATACCGCGCCATCTCCGCCTGCCAGCGCGCGTTCACGTCGGTCGCGGCCATGCCGGCGAGCGCCGCGGCGAAGTCGTCGGTCTCCAGGTAGCCGACCAGCAGGCCGTCCGGCTGGAGGAACAGGGAGTAGTTCCGCCAGCCGGACGCGCTCAGTGCCGCCAGCATCTCGGGCCACACCGCCTCGTGCCGTGCTCGGTACTCGGCGGCGAGTTCGGCCTTCACCTTCAACAGGAAACAGACGCGCTGCATGCGTCGCAGCCTACGACGCGCCTGACTCCGCGCCCACGATCTCGTGCCTACGTCACCGACAACCCCGCCAGCTGCATCGCGTAGGTCCCCGGCTGGATCGCGCTCAGGCGGTTCGCCGTGACCCGCACATACCGCGCCTGCGTGCTCGCGAACCCGAACGTCTGCCCGCCGCCGGCGCTGGGCTGCGGATACCAGCGCCTGGTCACGACGGTGGTCCAGTTCGTGCCGTCCGGGGAGACCTGAATCGTGAACGCCGACGGGAAGCCCATCCCGGTGTCCGGCTCGTCGTCGCGCGGCCAGAGCGTGACATGGCTGATCAGCGACGTCCCGCCGAGGTCCACCTGAGCCCACTGCGTGGTGTTCGGCGAGTTCGAGTCGGCGCTGGTCCAGCCCGAGGACGCACCCTGATCGGTGTGGTGGGTACCGTTCGTCAGGTTGGCGGTCAGCCACCCGACGGCGGTGTCCTCCACCGAGCTCGACGTGCTCGCCGGCCGCCCGAGCGCCAGGTCGCCGCCCAGCGCCTCGATCTCAGCGAGCTGCATCACGTAGTTCCCCTGCGCGTCGGTGCCCAGGTTCGTCCCGGTGACCTTCACGTACCGCGCCGTCGTCGTGGCGAAGGGGAAGGTCTGGTCCTGATCCCCGGGTTTCGGATAGCCGGTCTGGGTGCTCACGGTGGTCCAGTTCGTGCCGTCCGTGGACACCTGAACCGTGAAGTCCACCGGGAACCCGACGCCGACGTTCCCCGCATCGTCACGCGGATAGAGGTCCACGCGGTCCAGCGGACGCGCCGAGCCGAGGTCCAGCTGCACCCACTCGGTGTGGTTGGCCGTGTTCCCGCTCTGGCTGCTCCAGCCCAGGGCGCTCGCCGTCGAGGAGCGCTGGCCGTCGACCGCCGCCCGGATCCCCCAGCCGCCGGTCTCGGCGGAGCTGGACGCGGTGATCGCCGAGGACTCGGCCGGGTCCACGGACGTCGGCATCACCCGGGCGTTCCAGAAGTTCACGCTCGCCCCGCCGGTGACCAGACCGACGTCACCCATGCTGAACGCGGTGTCGGTGACCGTCAGCACCGGTGCCTGGCCGGTCCCGGAGTAGATCGTCAGGGTGTTGCCTCGCGCGACCACCCGCAGATGCGTCCGCTGCCCGGAGACGTAGCCCGGGACGTTCGCCGAGGCCAGCGTGGTCCCGCTGCGGTAGACGAACAGCTGGCCGTTGTCCCGTTGCGCGATCAGGTACCCGGAGTCCATATCGGTCCCGTTCACCGAGTGCACCATCAGGCCGGCCCAGTTGGAGTGGTCACCCCCTTCCACGCTGCTGATCTGCAGGTCCACGCTGGCCGAAACGTCGCCGTAGCCGCGGCCCCGGACGTAGGAGACGTAGCCCCAGTTCGCGGAGCTGGACTGCGTGTACTCCGCGCCGCTGGTGGACCAGGACCCGCTGGTGTGCGTCCAGAAGTGGTCGCCGCCGCTGAAGTCGTCGGTGAACGGCAGCGCGAGGTCGCCGGTCGCCGCGTCGAGTTCGTCGAGCAGCTGCTTGTGCCGGGCCTCGACGTCCCAGCCGGAGGTGTCGTACGAGGTCGCGTTCGTGATCAGCGTCTCGGTCAGGGTGCGGGCCGCGTCCGGCTTCACCGCAGAGAGCTGGTGCAGCAGCTCGTAGTCCTGGATCCCCGAGGTCTGCGCCTCGCTGCGCACGCTGTCGTAGACCGTGTAGTCGGCCTTGTCCGGATAGACGATCCAGTGGTCCCCGGTCTGCGCGTCGTTGAACGTGTCGGCGGCCGGGTAGGGGGCCGAGAAGTCGTCGTGCCAGTAGTTCCAGCCCCAGTGCAGGTAGCCGACGCCGCCGATCTGCCACACCAGCCACGGGATGAGCCGGGTCTCGTCGAGGTAGTTGCTCGTGAACCGGTTCATGTACATGCCCTGCGGCGAGATGCAGGTGTAGAGCCACAGGTTCTTTCCGTTGATCCGGAAGTTCTGGTAGAGCGCGACGTCGGAGGCGTAGACCGGGGTCTGCGGGGTCTCGGTCGTCAGGTAGCCGGCGTCACCGGTGAAGGTGTTGGCCTGCGCCTCGTTGGTGAGCGGGTTCGGGAAGTACTTGTCGTAGATGGCGTAGAACCAGTTCGCCGCCGTGGCCTGCTGGCTGGCGTAGGGCTCGTCCAGGCCGCTCATGTAGAAGTGGTTCGTCCAGCCCATGGCGTCCAGGTGCGCCTTCAGGGCGGGGAAGAACGCGTTGAGCCACTTGGTGGTGTCCGGGCAGCCGTTCGCCGGGCCGGCGTTCACCGGGCAGAGCACGTGCTCGACCGCGCCGCTGACGCCGTTCGCCGGGACCAGGGTGTCCACCTGCTCGTCGGCGCCGCCGAGGGTCGGGCTCGGTTCGAGCAGCGTGGGCGTGTAAATGTACTGCATCGCCCCGCTGCTCACGAACAGGTTCACGAAGCGGTCGAAGGTGCTCCAGCCGAAGGTGAAGTCGCCCGAGGCGTCGACCGTCGTGTCCGGGATCGCCAGCGCCTCGGCGTCGGCGTAGATCACGTTGTTGCGGTGCTTGGCCATGTCCTTGGCGATGTTGCCCTCGACGGTCCACCAGTCGGGGTCGTACATCTGCACCCCGTACTCGTTGGGGACGTCGGCCTCGGTGCCCGTGTAGTCCCAGCCCGCGGAGCCGAACCAGTTGTTCATCTGGAACGTGGACTGGTCGGTCGGCGGGATCGTGGAGCCGTAGACCGTCACGGTGACCGGCACCATCGCGGGGCCGCGGTTGCTCATCACGACCGCGCCGCCCAGGTACACGCCGGGCGTCTGGCCGGCCGGGACGTAGACCTCGTAGTAGCTGGCGAAGGTGGTGTTCGCGGCGACCGACTGGGGACTGTCGTCCATCAGGGCGTCGTAGTAGGCCGTTCCGCCGTCGGGCGGGGTCTGGACGTGGCCGACCTTCTGGATGTTGGGGATGTTGTACTCGTACCGCGCGGTGATCCCGGAGGCGGGGATGGTCGCTCCGCCGGGACCGATCAGCGGCGACGCGATGACCGTGACGCCGCTCAGCGCCGACGACGACCGCACCAGGATCTGCTCGGCCTCGTAGTCGTTGCGCGCGGCGTACAGGTTGATGCTCGTCGGCGTGCCGGCGGGCGGGGTCGAGGAGGTGAAGGGGCGGTCGGTCGCGTCCAGGGTCCACACGGTGGGGCTGTGGGAGGAGGCGGCGGCCGCGGCGTGCGGCGAGCTCAGGGCGGTCAGCGACCAGGCTGACAGCGTCAGGCTCAACAGGAGGCGCAAGGACGTGCCCTGACGTATGCGCATAGGGACTCCGAGCAGGAGACGGTGTGGGGTGGGGAGTCGCAAAGTGCTGAAACGATTCATACCCCGGACAAACCGGCATCTAACCAGAGCCCTGACTCGAACGGCGCATTGTCGGGCGAGGGCCGGATCGGCTTTGGTTTGAATCGTTTTTAGCACTCGCCGCCGCTGGCACCCGCCGCCGTCAGCCCGGCGTCGAATCCGCGAAGGTGAAGAGCTTCCGCGCGTCGATCCGCACGCCGAACGCCCCGGCCAGCCCCTCCATCCACTCCTGGAATCCGGGCTGCTTCGGCAGGTAGTGGTCCAGCATCGCCTGCCGAAGCTCCGCGCACTCCGGACCGTGCAGGTCGAACAGCTCGGCCCGGCCGTGCACCGTCACCGCCAGCTCCTCCCCCGGCAGGTACGTCGCGCTGACCGCCGGGCGCGCCTTGAGGTGCCGGATGCGCACCGCGTCCGGGCCCGAGCTGAACCACCATGCGCCGTGCAGGAAGTAGCCGTCGAACGGGCCGGTGAGCGGGCGGCCGTCGGCGGTCACGGTCGCCACGGTGATCAGACACATGCCTTGCAGGCGTGCGGCGAGCGCCGTGGCGTCCATCCGACGATCAGCTGTGATGATGTCCCGCATGTGCGGCCCGGCGGCCGCCGCGCTGGCGTCGAGAAGCTGTTGCAACGCGGCCAGTTCTTCGGTGGTTTCGAGCATGGTGCGAATATGTCACGCCGCGGCGACAAGATCAGACAGCTGCGGGTACTTCGGCGTCGTCAACACTGAGCTGCTCGTCCGGCGGCGCCGGCCGGCCCTTGATCGCCGGGATGATCAGCGCGGCCAGCGACGCCAGCACCGCGGCCACGACCAGCAGCCAGAACACGTTCGTGTAGCCGGAGTCCTTCGGGATCGGGTTGGCGGCGGTGACGCCGGAGGCCAGCATGCTGGCCGCCACGCCGCTGCCGATCGCGCCGCCGATGGTGCGGATGTTGGCGTTCATGCCGCTGGCCACGCCGACCTGCGAGGCCGGGACCGACTGGACCACGATCGCGGACATCGAGGAGAACGCCAGGCCGATGCCGACGCCGAGCAGGCCGGAGGCCACGTAGATCTGCCAGCCCTGCGAATGTCCGAGGGCGAGCGCCGCGAAGCCGGGGATGCTGACCACGCAGCCGAGCACCAGCACGGCCTTCAGGCCGATGCGCTTGGCCAGCGGGGCGGCGGCGATGCCGAGCAGGAACATGAAGACCGTCATCGGCAGCAGGTAGACGCCGGACTGGGTGATGCTGGCGCTCAGGCCGTAGCCGGCGACCTTCCTCGGGGTCTGCACGAGCTGCGGCAGGAACGTCATCACGGTGTACATGCCGACGCCGAACAGCAGCGCCACGACGTTGGTGGTCCACACCGCCGGCAGCCGCATCATCCGCATGTCGATCAGCGGGGCGCTGGACTTCAGCTCGGTCCAGATCCACAGCGGCAGGCAGACCACGGCGCCGACGAACAGGCCGATCACCTTCGTCGAGCCCCAGCCCCAGGTCGGGCCTTCGCTGACGGCCAACAGCAGCATCACGAGCCAGGCCGAGAGCAGCACGGCCGCACCCCAGCTGATCTTCCCGGGCGTGCGCACCGGCGACTCGGGCACCCACAGCCAGCAGGCGATCGTCGCGATCGCGGTCAGGACCATCGGGATCCAGAACAGCCAGTGGTAGTTCAGGTGCGTGACGATCGGGCCGGCGATCAGCAGGCCCAGGCCGCCGCCGACGGCCACGGTGGCCGAGCCCAGGCCGATCGCGGCGTTCACCTTCTCGGCCGGGAACTCGTCGCGGATGATGCCGAAGGACAGCGGCAGCAGGCCGCCCCCGAGGCCCTGGATCGCGCGGGCCAGGATCATCAGGCCGACCGTGTGCGACAGTGCCGCCAGGCCGGAGCCGACGGTCAGCGCGAGCAGCGTGATGACCAGCATCCGCTCCTTGCCGACCTTGTCGCCGATCCGGCCGAGGATCGGGGTGGCCACGGAGGCGGCCAGCAGGTAGGCCGTCATCAGCCACGTCGCAGTGTCCTGCGTCGTGTGCAGGGCCGTGATGAAGGTGGCCAGGACCGGGGCGACGAGCGACTGCAGGACCGCGTAGGCGGAGATCCCTATGAGCAGGACCGCGAATATGACGTTGTAGTGGGGACGCGAGGCGTCCGCCGGACGTCTGGGCATGGTGCGACGGCTCCAGATCGGAAAGAGGAATGCGGGCACCGGACGATGCCGTCCGGCGGCCCGCCCACCCTACCGACTAAATGGCACGCCGCGACAGTAAACCGCCGAGTGGCCCCGATCACACATCCCGGGCCTGCGCTGCGGCCAGCCCGATCCGCGCCGAGGCCCGGATGGTGTCCTCCAGCGACAGACCGTGCTCCCCCGGCGCGCGGCACACGTAGTGCCGCAGCCCCTGGTGCATAGCGGCCAGCAGCATCGAGGCCTTGACCCGGACCCCCAGGTCGTCGGCCGGCAGGCCGAAGCGCTCGGCCAGCACCTGCGCCAGCGGCGCCACCGCCTCGGAGTAGCAGCGGCTCCACACCGCGTCCAGCAGCGGCTCGGTGTGCGTGAGCCGCAGCAGGTCGATGACCAGCAGCACCCGCGTCGGGGAGGCGGCGTCGCTGAACCAGCGGGTGTCGTCGGCGGCCTCGACCAGCGGACGCTCGGCGGGCAGGTCGCGCACGTAGGAGGTGAACCGGTCCAGCCCGAACGACAGCAGCGGCGCGGCACAGGCCTCCTTGCTGGGGAAATAGCGCCACAGCGTGCGGGTGGCGATGCCCGCGGCGTCCGCGATCTGCGCGACCGACGTCCCGTCCAGCCCCTGCTCGGTGAACAGCCGCACCGCCGCGATCGCGATCTCCAGGCGGATCTCGTCCTTGCGCGACTCGCTCAGCGGCGGCCTGCCGCCACGCCGCGCGGGTTCCGTCGCGGTCTGCGTCTGGGCCATGGGTGGCGCCTTCCCTGGTGGGTCTCCGTATTGGCTGAAAACCCATGTTAATGGCGCGTTGCGACAAATGGAAAAGGCGGTCGGGCCGGTGCGGGCCGGTCGCAGCGCCTGGGACGCCCGGCGCACGGAGCCGGCGTCGGCGTCGGCGTCGTGCCCCCGGGCGACATCATCCTCTGGTTCGGCTCCGAGAACCACACGCCGACTGTCGGTTCCGTATTCCGATGCCCGCATCAGAGCCGGTCGTAGATCGCCGCCAGTTGCCGCAGCACGTCGACCGCGGCGTCCAGGGCGGCGGTGTCATGGTGCGCGAACGCGGTGTCGAGCGCCTTGGTCAAGATCGCTTGGCGCTCGTCGTGGCGGCGGCGGCCGGTATCGGTGAGAGCGACCAGGACTGATCGCTTGTCGTGCGCGGGGCGTTCGCGGGTGACGTAATCGGCCGCGACCAGGCCGTTGACGAGTTGGGTGGTGGCAGCGTCGGTGGTCTCGGTGGCGGCGGCCAGTTGCCTGATCGACAGAGGGCTTCCCGCCTCGGCCAGGGCGCGCAGGGCCCGGGCGTGGGTGAGCGAGAGCGCGCCCGGGATGCGGGTGGCGCGCCCGCGCAGTCGGGAGTCGGCGGCGCTGAGGCTGTAGGCGGCGCGCGCGAGTACGTCGAGGGCTTGGTCGCGGGTGGGACCGGCAGCGGAGCCGGGGTGCGGCTCGGGCATGAGGATCGTCCTCTCGAAGTGCGGTTCGGCGGTCGGGGTTCGACGGTCGGGTTGACATCCACTTTAACCTAAGTACTTAATAGTTAAGTACTTAGGTGTTGCGGCGAAGGCCGGACACCCCGCGTGAAAGGACGTCATCATGACCATTCGTTCGACCGGCCAGAACTGGGCCCTGGACATAGCCCTCGCCCAGGGCGGCTTCGACGCCCTGCACCCCCGGGCCAAGGGCACCCTCGAGCAGCTCGGCCACGACCACACCGACTTCGACAAGGTCTTCGGCCTGGTCAGCAGCGGAGCCATGCTGCCCAAGGCCTGGGCCGCCGTGGCCGGACAGGCCGAGGAGCGCGCCGCCCACCACGACCGCGGCGGCTTCACGCAGACCGCAGCCGACCTGTACGTGCGCGCCGCCGTGATGTGGGGCCGCGCGCAGTATTCCATCTTCGACGCGACCGACCCGCGCAAGCTCGCCTTCCGTGAGCACGCCGACCACTGCGTAGCGCGCATCGGCGCGCTGCGCGGGAACCGGGTGCGCCGGGTGGTCCTGGACTTCGAGGGCGGGCAGATCTTCGGCCTGCTCCACCTGCCGGCAGGTGACGTGATCGGCGCCGCCGCCGTCATCCTCGGCCCCGGCATGGACATGATCAAAGAGGACTACATCTACGCCGCAGAGCGCTACTACACCTCCCGCGGCATCGTGGCCCTGTCCATCGAAGGCCCGGGCCAGGGCGAGACCAGGGCGAACGGACTGACCGTCGACCTGACGAACTACGAGCGCGCCATCAGCCGCTACATCGACTACCTGGCCGCGCTCCCGCAGGTCGACCCCGCCCGAATCGGCATGTTCGGCATCTCCATGAGCGGCTACTGGGGCTCGCGCGCCGCCACCACCGACCCCCGCCTCGCCGCGCTGGCCGCGTTCGAGGCCGTCACCGGCGACTTCACCACCATCTTCGAGCGCGCCCAGCCCACCTTCAAGAACAACTACATGTTCATGGCCGGCTACACCGACGAAGAGGCCTTCGACCACGACCTGGTCGCCCGCATGCCGCTCGGCGACCTCGTCGGGCAGATCACCTGCCCGGTGCTCTACGGCATCGGCGAGTTCGACGAACTCACCCAACTCGAGCAGGCTCTGGCCAGCTACGAGCGGGTCAGGGCGCCAAAGGAGATGCGCGTGTACGAGAACGAATTCCACCCGCTGGGCGGGGCCGCTGCGGAGGTCTTCCGCTTCGGCGCCGAATGGATCGAGCGCGCCCTGAACGGGGAGTTCCGCGAGCCGGGACGCGACGTGCGCCACTACGTCCACAGCGACGGGCGCACCACCGACCACACCGCCAACCCGACCTGGTGGCTCGGCACCATACCCACCCAGATCGCCGACGCCCGTAAGGCGTGAGACCGGAGGCCGGGGCGGCCCACCCGCAGGGGCCGCCCGACCCGACCGAGCGGCTAGGCGTCCTGCCAGGAATCAGAACTCAGAACTCGTTGATGAGCTTGGCCAACGCCTCGGTGGTGAGCGCCGGAGTCAGCGCATTGACACTGATCCGCTCCATCACCTGCAGATACACGTCCACATCATCGTTCTTGTCCAGATACAGCGCCCCGGACAGGTGCTCCAGGTACACCACGTCCGGCAGGTCCTGCTCGGCGAAGCGCAGGATGGTGAACGCGCCGGCGTCGGCGGCCTGTGCGCCGCACTCGAAGGGCAGCAGCTGCACCGTGACGTTCGGCCGCTCCATCATCTCCAGCAGGTGCGAGAGCTGCCGGCGCATGATCTCCGGGCTCCCCATCGGGCGCCGGACCGCCGCCTCGTCGAGCACCGCCCAGAAGCGCGGCGGGTTCTCGTCGTGGGACAGGACGTGCTGCCGTTCCTGGCGGATCGCGACGCGGCGCTCGACGTCCGCGTCGAGGGCGGTGTTGCCCCGGGCCACGACGGCGCGGGTGTAGTCCGAGGTCTGGAGCAGGCCGGGGATGAACTGCACCTCGTAGGTGCGGATCAGGTCGGCCGCCGCCTCCAGGCCCACGTAGTTGGCGAACCAGCTGGGCAGGACGTCGTGGTAGCCGTGCCACCAGGAGGCCGCGTTCGCCGCGTCGGCCATCGACAGCAGCGGCTCGCGCTCCCGCTCGTCGGTGACGCCGTACAGGGTCAGCAGGTCCGCGACGTCGCGGACCTTGAAGCCGACGCGCCCGAGTTCCAGCCGCGAGATCTTCGATTCCGAGGAGCGGATCTCGTAACCCGCCGCCTCCCGCGTGATGTGCGCCGCCTCGCGCAGGCGCCGCAGCTGGGAGCCGAGCATGAGGCGTCGAACAGTGCTGGACGTGCCTTGCGCCTCGCTCACCTGCACAAGGTACAGGCTTCCGGCGCGAGAGTCAGCGACACGGTCGATTTCGCAATCTCAGGGATATCCCCGAGAGGTTCACCAGGGGTTCACCGAGCCTGGAACACGTCCCCGTAGCGCTCCCAGCGCGGCCACGGCCCGAAGTGCACGGCGTACCACTGCCCGCGCCACGACAACAGGGAGAAGACCCCGAACGAGTGCGACACCCCGTCGAGCGTGTACCTGACGCGCGAGCCGTAGAGCCGATAGTAAGGGATCTTGTTCTCCTCGGACCCCGGCGTCATCCACTCCGCGTTGCCCGCCGGCACGTCGATCCCGACCAGCTGCGCCCGCTGCGCACCGGCGCCGAGCAGCCGGTGCGCGGCGTGCACGTCGAGGTCGAAGTAGCCCAGCAGGCGGTAGTCGTAGTCGCCGGCGGCGTTCCACAGGGCCTTGAGCTGGACGTACGCGGTCTTCGGGAAGAAGAACGGATGCGCTTCCTGCGGATCGTCGTCGACGATGCCCTGCCACAGCGCGTGCAGCCGGGCCTGGAACTGCTGGTCGGCGCTGCTCGGCAGGGCGCGGGTCTGCGGCAGGGTGCCCGGGTCGACGGCTGGCGCGGCGAGCACGGCCGGCGCCGAAGCCGGCTCCGGCGCCAGGCGGGAGGGCACGTGAAGGTGCAGCGGCGCTTCCGCGGTCGCCGTCACGGCTCTGGTCTGCGCGGGCTGAGACACCGCGTGGCGCGTGCTCTCCACCCCGGCCCACGCGGCGACGGCCACCGTCGCGCCGAGCGCGGCGACCCTGGTCAGCGGCCTCATGACAGGGTTCTTCTCCCCCGGGCACGCGCGCCATTCCCGGGTTCGCCCCGATGGCCTAGAGCCCGGTGCCGCAGTGCCGCAGTGCCGCAGGTCAGCCGAGCTGGCCGGTCGGCCGCACCACGAGCTGGTTCACGTCCACGCCCTCGGGCTGGTTGACCGCGAACAGGATCGCGGCGGCGATCTGCTCGGCGGTCAGCGCCGGCGCCGCCTGCGGTGATCCGCCGCGCTCGTCCCAGAATGGGGTGTCCACGACGCCCGGGGCGACCAGGGTGACGCCGACGCGGTCCTTGGCCACCAGCAGTCGCACGTTCTCGACCAGCGCGTGCACGGCCCACTTGGTGACGGAGTACATGTTGCCGGGCGTGTACCGGATGCCCGCGACCGAGCCGACGACCACGATCCGGCCCTTGGTCTCCCGCAGGTGCGGCAGCGTCTCGCGGACGAGCAGGGCCGGACCGAGGACGTTGGTCAGGACCATGGCACGCATGGCGTCGGGGTCGTGGGACTCCAGGTTGCCGGGCAGGGAGTAGCCGGCGTTGGCGATGACCGTGTCCAGGCGGCCCCAGGTGTCCACGACTTGACGGACGGTGGCGGCGACGTCGTCCGGTTCGGCGGCGTCGCCGCTGATCGTCAGCAGCCGGTCCCCGGCGTCGGCGTCGGCCTTCACGGAGGCGGCGAACGCGGCCAGCTTGTCGGCGTCGCGACCGGTGACCGCCACCCGGTGACCCTGTTCGAGCAGGGCACGGGCGGTGGCGGCGCCGATTCCGCTGGAACCTCCGGTGATCAACGTGACAGGTTCCATGCGGCGACCTCCGGGGCTTCAGATGTTGATCAACGGCGACCGACGCATGATATCCGACTCTTTCGACGCGGGGACGTCGCGAAGGGCGGCCTTCGCAGAGCCCTGGCACAGGTCGTTCAGGACCGGTCCTGAGCCGTTTCCGCGCTCACGAGGACGAAGGCGCGAGAACCCTGCGCACCGCGCCGCGCAGCCAGAAGTGCGCGCCGTCGGCTGTGTGCCGCGGGTGCCAGGCGATGCCGATGGTCAGCGGCGGCAGGGCCACGGGGACGTCGAGCAGGCGCAGCCCGAGGGCGTCGGCGTCCTGGGTGAGCGGCGAGGGAACGGCGCCGGGCAGTGCGGCCGGGACGAGGCAGACGACGTCGCTGCGGGCGGCCAGGGCCATCGCGGCGAGGTGGCTCGGGAGCACGACGCCGACCCGGCGGCGCAGGTCGTGTTCGGCCAGCGCGGTGTCGAGGGGCCCGGTGAAGCGGCCGCGGCGGCTGACCGCGACGTGCTGCGCGGCGGCGAGGCGGGCCGGGGTCAGCGGGCCCTCGGTGAGCGGGTGGCCGGGGCGGACGGCCGCCGCCATGCGCAGCGTGACCAGTTCCTCGACCTGGGTTTCGGGGTCCACGTGGTCGATGGAGCCGACCTCCAGATCGATCCGGCCGTCGCGCAGGGCGGGGCCGCCCTCCAACTCCTCGGCCCGGATGCGGAAGGAGACGCCGGGCGCCTCACGCTCGGCGAGTCGCAGCAGTCCGGGGGCCAGCGCCGCGCCGACCAGGTCGGCGGCCTGGAGAGTAAAGGTGCTGCGAAGCGTGGCGGGGTCGACGCTCGCGCCCGGGCTGAGCAGGGCTCCGAGGCTGCGCACGACGGCGGCGGCCTCCTCGCGCAGGGCTTGGGCGCGCGGGGTGGGGACCATCGTCTGGCCGGCGCGGACCAGGAGCGGGTCCTGCAGGAGGCGGCGCAGGCGGCCGAGGGTGCGGCTCATCGCGGCCGGCGAGGTGTGCAGGCGCGCGGCGGCGCGGGTCACGCTGTTCTCGGCCAGCAGGGCGTTCAGGGCGATCGCGAGGTTGGCGTCGAGGGTTGGTTCCGGGCTGCTCACCTGCATTATTCCATTTCCGTCAAGGATTCCGTGCTGAAGTTCCCATTGTGGCATCACGGCGGGGCCGCACAGGATGAGGGACGTACCGAACACCGATACCGACATCGGCACCGAACACCGATCCAGAACGAGCAACGAGGTTTTCATGATCGTCATCACCGGCCCGACCGGGAACATCGGCCGTCATCTGCTGTCCCTGCTGCTGGAGTCCGCCCCGGCCGCGGGCGAGGAGCTGCGTGTGATCGTGCGCGATCCCGGGCGGCTCCCGGAGGCGGCGCGCGGGCGCGTCGACGTGGTCATCGGCTCGCACGGCGATGCCGCCGTGCTCGACCGGGCCTTCGACGGCGCGGACGCAGTCTTCTGGCTGGTCCCGCCGGACGCGTCCCAGCCGCCGCACGAGGCGTGGAGCGCTTTCAGCCGCCCGGGGGTGAAGGCGTTCGGCGCGCACGGGGTCGGGCACGTCGTCGGCGTGTCGGCGCTGGGGCGCGGCACCCCGTTCGCCGACCGCGCCGGCCTGGTCAGCGCCTCGCTCGCGATGGACGACCTGATCGGCGAATCAGGCGTCGCCTACCGCGCGCTGGCCAACCCGTCGTTCTTCGAGAACCTGCTGGAGGAGGTCGACTCGATCCGTGAGAAGGGCGTCTTCCTCGACTGCGTGGACGGCGACCGCAGGGCGCCGATGGTCGCCGTCGCCGACATCGCGGCCGCCGCGGCTTCGCTACTGCTGGACCGCACGTGGCGCGGTGTCGGCAGCGTGCCGGTGCTCGGGCCGGAGGACCTGTCCCCCAACGACCTGGCGCGCATCATGAGCGAGCAGCTCGGGCGTCCGGTGCGCTACGAGCGCGAGTCGTTCGACGCGGTGTCCGCGACGCTGGTCGGGTACGGGCTCAACGCGGAGTTCGTGCAGGGCATCGTCGAAATGAAGCGGGCCAAGGAGAACGGCCTCGACGCCGGCGTGGCCCGCACCGCGGAGACCGCCTCGCCGACCCGCTTCGAGCAGTGGTGCGCCGAGACGCTGAAGCCCGCCTTCTTCGCCGCGCTGGAGGCATCCTGATGTCTGCGTCCACTCAAGCCACCGCCGAGCCGCCGGTCACAGCGTTCATGCTGGTCAAGACCACCCCCGAATGGCTGGCGCTGAGCGTGCAGGAACGCGTCGCGGCCTTCACCACCCAGGTCCTCCCGGCGATCAAAGCCAAGACCACCGGCGTCCGCTCGCGCTTCTACGACACGGAGTTCTACTCCGCACGCGTCACCGACGTCTGGGTCTGGGAGGCCGACGACCACCACGCCTACCAGCTGCTGATCGACGCGCTGCGCGAGACGCCGTTCTGGGACCGGTACTTCGAGGTCGTCGACCTGCTCGTCGGGACCGAGAACGGCTACGCACGGACGTACGGGGTCGAGGCGGTGGCCAGCGTCAGCACCTGACCGGCGCATCGCAGACCCGGGCAAGTCCAGCTCAAGCGAGCCGGCCTCGCCCGCCTCGGTCCACCCGGCTCAAATATCGTTCCCCGCAACGTACCCGAACGTCATCGCCGGCCCGATCGTCGAGCCCGCGCCCGCGTAGCTGTGCCCCATCACCGCGGCACTCGCGTTGCCCGCCGCGTACAGGCCGGGGATCACCGTGCCGTCGCTCCGGAGCACGCGCGCCCGCTCGTCGGTGACCATGCCGCCCTTCGTGCCGAGGTCGCCGGGGACGATGCGGAGGGCGTAGAACGGCGCGAGCCACAGGGGCGCCAGGCACGAGTTCGGGATCACCGCCGGGTCCGTGTAGTAGTGGTCGTAGACGCTCGCGCCGCGGCCGTAGTCCGTGTCGGTGCCGGTGAACGCCAGGCCGTTGAAGTGGGTGACGGTGTTCGTCAGCGTCGATGGGGAGACGCCGATCTGGTTCGCGAGGCCCCACAGGGTCAGGTCCCTGTAGACCGAGCCGTTCTGGTACCAGGAGTCGGGGAACGGCAGGGTCGGGAGGATGTCGCGGAAGACGTAGCGGTCGCGGAAGTTCTGGTCGATGATCAGCCACGCCGGGATGTCGGGCGCCGTCGCGTTCTGCCGGTACATCGTGTGCACCACGTCCACGTACGGCGCCGCCTCGTCGACGAAGCGGTGCCCGGCCTGGTTCACGATCAGGCCACCGGGCAGCGTCCGCTCGGCCAGGCAGAAGTACGGCCCGTCGCCGCTGGGGATCGTCGGGCCCCACCAGGCGTCGTCCATCAGCGCCAGCGCGGCGCCGGCGCGCTGGCCGGCCAGGATGCCGTCGCCGGTGTTCTCCTTCGCGCCGACGCTCCAGCTCGTGCCGATCGGCTGCTGCTGGTACTGCGCGCGCATCGCGGCGTTGTGCTCGAAGCCGCCGGAGCCGACGATGACGCCGCGCCGCGCGTTGATCAGGCCCGGCGTGCCGTTCTGCGTGACGACCACCCCCGCCGCGCTCCCGTTGACGATGTTCAGGTCCGTCAGCGGCGTGTTCAGCAGCACCGGGACGCCGGCCTGCATCAGCCCCGCGCGCAGCCCGGTGGCCAGCGACTGCCCCATGGTCAGCGGCTTCTGCCCGGCCAGGGCGGCGGCGGCCCCGCGCGCGGCGGCCTCGGCGGCCACCGCCGTGCCCTTGGCGTTGACCGCGGCCAGGTTGATCCACTTGTAGTCCTGGCTGAACACCACCAGCCCGGCCGGCACCGGCAGGTAGGCCGGGTTCAGGTTCGCCAGCTCCGATCCCAGGATGTGCCCGTCGATGACGTCCGGCTCGATCGACCGGCCGCCGGGCATCCCGCCGGGAAGCTCCGGATAGTAGTCGGAATAGCCGTCCATCCACTTGAAGCGGCACGGGCTGTGCGCCATGACGAACGACAGCATCGCCGGTCCGTTGGTCAGGAACGCGGCCTGGCGCGCCGGGGTCGAACCGCTGCCGACGACCGCCGCGAGGTATTCGGCCGCCAGGGCCGGGGTGTCGGGGACGCCGGCGGCGAGGATCACCGAGTTGTTGGGGATCCAGATCCCGGCGCCCGAGCGCGCGGCCGAGCCGCCGAACGTCGGCGCCTTCTCGACGACCACCACCGACAGGCCACGCGCCGCGACGGTGAGCGCGGCGGTCATCCCGGCGGCGCCGCAGCCGACCACGACGACGTCGTACGTCCCGAGCACGGGAGCGTCGGCGTAGGCGTTAGTACCGCCGAAAGCTCCGGCGCCGAAGAGGGCGGCGGTGGTCCCCGCGGCGGCGCCCTGCAGGACGCGGCGGCGGGAAAGGTCTGTTCCGTGCTCGGGCATGGGGCCCTCCGAATCCGAGACCTGACGATGCGTCAGAACGCATCAGGAATCTGATCCGGTGCTCTTGGGAAGTCAAGAGTCCTTCCGGCCCCGGCCGTGGGTCAGGGATTCAGCGGCGGCGCGACCACGAGCGAGACCGACAGCGACCGGTTCCCCGACGAGGCCCGCACGTGGTACCGCCCGTCCGGCAGCACGATCGCGCCCGCTCCCTGGTCCAGGGCGACGCTGAACGTTCCGCTCCCGTCGGCCACGGTCTCGGCCTGCGGCACGGCGGCGTCCAGGAACGTGACCGTGACCGTCTGCCCCGCCGGCCACCCGACGCCTTCCAGGATGAAGGTGGTCCGAGGGTCGCCGAACGGCGGCCGGACGTCCAGCCGCGTCCCGTCCACCACGGTCGCGGCGCCGGGCGGCGGACCCTGCGGCGGACCCCCGCCCGGTGGCGGGCCCTGCGGCGGCGGACCACTGCGGGTCGGCGGGGGCGACGAGGCGGTCGGCGGCGGGGAACCGGGAGGCGAGCCGGTGGGCCGAGCACTGGTCGCGCCGGCTGCCCCGGCTGCCCCGCTCACCCTGCTAGTCCCAGTCGCCGCTGCGCCGGCCGTCGGCCCGGCCCCCGCCTGCGTCGAGTCCGAGGCCTTGCCGCCGAGCGTCACCACGCCGGCGAGAAACAGGGCACTGATCGTCGCCGCGCCGATCGCCAGCACCACACTGCCCGCGACCACCGCCGGCCCCATCGGCGAGCGCCGCTGCCAGCGCCCCGGACCCCACCGTCCGACGCCGGACCCGGCGCGGGCCCGCCGCCGGCTCGACGCCGCGCGGCTGGCCGGCACCCAGTGCGACCCGTCCTCGTCCGGTGGCAGCGACGGGTGGCGGGGCCGCGGGTCGTGGTCCGGGGAGTCGTCCGCGGTCCCGGCCCCGAGGTCGTAGGTCCCGTCGCCGGTGAACACCGTCTGGTCCACGGGGTCCGAGAGATCCCCGAGGCTGTCGGCGGAGCGCACCGCGACGTGGGTCTCGTCGTCCGAACCCTCGCCCGCCGCGTCCGGCGTCGAACGCCGGGTCCGCGCCAGCTCCATCTGCTCGCTGCGATAGCCCTCGATGTACTCCAGCACCGCGTCGGGCAACGCCTGCGTGGCGTCGGCCGCGGCCAGGTGCGGCGCCAGGGCGGCGAGCAGCGAAGCGGGCGTCGGGCGGTCCGTCGGCTTCAGCGCCAGACAGGCCGCGACCAGCCCGCGCACCTCCCGGGGCACCTGCGCCAGGTCCGGGGGCCGCCGCATCTTCTGCAGCAGGACCCCGACGGCCTTCTCCTCCTGGTACAGCGCGGCGCCGGTGGCCGCGTGGTAGAGCGTCGCGCCGAGCGCGAACACGTCGGCGGCCGGTCCCACGACCGGTTCCCCCGCCGCCTGCTCGGGCGCCATGTACAGCGGCGTCCCGAGCACCATCCCGGCGGCCGTGCCCTGCGGCAGTCCGTCCCTGCGGGCCAGCCCGAAGTCGATGACCCGCGGACCGTCGGCGGTGACGAGCACGTTGGCGGGCTTGAAGTCCCGGTGCACGAGCCCGGCCCGGTGGACGCACTCCAGCGCCTCGGCGCAGCCGGCGGCCAGCCAGCGCACCGCCGACACCGCGAGCGGGCCGCAGGTGGCGACCAGTTCCTCCAGCGACGGCGCGGGCACGTACACCGTGGCCAGCCACGGCAGGTCGGCGTGCGGGTCGGCGCCCACCACGGCGGCGGTGAACGCGCCGCTGACCCGCTTGGCCGCGTCCACCTCGTGCGCGAACCGGCGCCGGTATCCGGGGTGCTCGGCGAGCCCGGCCCGGATGGTCTTCACCGCCACCAGCCGCGAGGACGCCGAGCGCGCGAGGTACACCTCGCCCATGGCGCCCGCGCCGAGGCGCCGTACCACCTCGTAGGGCCCGATCCGGGCAGGGTGGAACGCCTGTGGCTGCCCTGACCGCGTCCGCATCGAGATCCGCCCTCCGCCAGAGACTGTGGCGCCGGAGCCTGGGTGCACGCTGCGATTGCAGAGTCCTTATTAATCTAGCTGCTGGGGCGGGACGTGGCGGGTCTTCAGGGAACTCCGTCCGAGTGGTAACCGAGTTGTAGTAATCCAGCGATCTAGGCGGTCGCCAGATCGGTGGACGGCACCGGCGTCTCCTCCGAGAGCAAGCCCTCCTCGCGCAGACGCGTCCAGACGCCCGCCGGTACCGGCCGCGCGGCCCACTCCAGGTTCTGCGCCAGCTGCCCGGGCGAGTCCGGGCCGGTCAGGACGCAGCGCACCGCGGGATGCCCCAGCGGGAACTGCAACGCCACGGCCGCCGTGGGCACGCCGAACTCATGGCACACCTTCGCGATGCGCGCGGCCTTCGCGCGGGTCTGCTCGTCAACCGGACGGTAGCGGAACATGGCGTCGGCGACGCCGTCGATGAGCCCGCCGTGCAGCGACTGCGCCGCGACGACGGTGACGCCGCGCCGCTCGGCCTCGGGCAGCAGCTCGTCAAGAGCCTGAGTGTCCAGCAGCGTGTAGACGCCCGCTGCCAGCACCAGATCCAGGTCGGTCTCCCGGATGAACCGGGCGAGCATCGGCGCCTGCACCATGCCGACGCCGACCGCGCACACCACCCCCTCGTCGCGCAGCCGCGCCACCGTCGGCCACGCCTGCTCCAGGGCCTCGCGCCAGTGGTCGTCGGGGTCGTGGATGTAGAGCATGTCCACGCTGTCGACGCCGAGCCGCAGCAGGCTCTCCTCCAGCGAGGTCAGGATCCCCTCCCGGCTGAAGTCGTAGATCCAGTCGGCGCCGGTCTGTTCGGTGTCCGGGTGCGAAGGCCGGACCAGGCGGCCGACCTTCGTGCTCAGCACGTACTCCGCACGAGGCCGTCCGCGCAGCGCGAGCCCCAGCAGCCGCTCGGAGTGCCCGGCGCCGTACATGGGAGCGGTGTCGAAGTAGCGCATCCCGCTGTCCCACGCCGCCTCCACACAGTCCAGCGCCTGCCCGAGCCCGACACCGTCGTTGGCGATCGCGGCCGCGCCGAAGCCCAGCCGGGGAAGTGTGATCATGCCTTGACCCCTCCGGACACCAGGTCCACTCGCCAATACCGTTGCAACAGCAGGAACACCGCGGCCAGCGGCACGATCGACACCAACACCCCGACGATGACGATCGTGTACTGCGCGGCCTGGCCGCCGGTGATGATGAGCAGCCCGTACAGCCCTTCGGTCAGTGGGAACAGCTGGTCCCGGTTGAGCATCACGAAGGGCAGCAGGAAGTTGTTCCAGATGCCGATGAACTGCAACAGGAACACCGTCACCAGCGCCGGCATCATCAGGCGCGCGCCGATCGAGGCGAACATCCGCCACTCCGAGGCCCCGTCCACCCGCGCCGCCTCCAGCAGCTGGTCGCTGACCGACGCCTCGGCGTAGATCTTGCACAGGTAGATCGCGAACGGGCTGACCAGCTGCGGCAGGATCACCGCCGCGTAGTTGTTGGTCATCCCGAGCTTGGCCAGCAGCAGGAACTGCGGGATGGCCAGCATGATCTGCGGGAGCAGGACGGCCGCGACGATCAGCCGGAACAGCCAGACGCTGCCGGAGAACCGGTATTTGCCCAGCGCGTAGCCGGCGCAGCCGCAGACGATCGTGGACAGCGTCGCACCGCCGACCGCGTAGATCACCGAGTTGACGGCCCAGCGGATGAAGATGCCGTGGTCGTAGGAGAACAGCGCGCGCAGGTTGGAGAAGAAGCCGCCGTGGAAGGACGGCGCGAACGGCGCGGTCGAGAACAGCTCGCTGTTCGTCTTGGTGGAGGCGATCACGATCCACACCACCGGCAGCACGCAGTACACGGCGCCGATCAGCAGGATGACGGTCGGGACCCAGTTGGTCCGGCCGCCGGCGTTCCTGCCGGGTCCGGCCGCCCCGGTCCGGGTTCTGCCCGCCTTCGCCGTCCCGGTCGTGGCCGCTGTCATCGTTCACTCCTACGCGCTATCAGACGGAGCACCGTGTTGGCGGCCACGGTGGCGGCGACCGTCAGCACGATGAGCAGGAACGAGGCGGCCGCCCCGCGGTAGATGTCGTTGTCCACGAAGGCGTCGGTGTAGACGCGCATCAGGGGCACCCAGGTCGAGCTGATCGCGTTGGTGACCGGCTTGAGCGTGGTCGGCTCGTTGAACAGCTGGAGCGCGCCGATCAGCGAGAAGACGGTCACCAGCGTCAGCGTCGGGGCCAGCAGCGGCAGCTTGATGCGCAGCGCGATCTGCAGCTCGCTGGCCCCGTCGAGTTCGGCGGCCTGGAACAGCTCGCGCGGCAGCCCGCGCAGCGAGGTGTAGATGACGACCATGTTGAAGCCCAGGACGCCCCACACCGCGACGTTGGCCACGGCGAAGAACACCGTGTGCGAGCCGAAGTAGTTGATCGTGTCGCCGCCGATCGGGCTGGTCGCCGGCAGGTACATGAAGCCCCACAGCAGCGTGGCGACGACCCCGGGCACCGCGTACGGCAGGAAGATCGCCAGTCGCGAGAAGCCGACGAGCCGGGTCCGTTTGGCGTCCAGGCACAGCGCGAACAGCGTCGAGAAACCGATCGTGGCCGGCACCCCGATCACCGCGACCAGCAGCATCCGGCCGATGCTGTGCCAGAACTCCGCGTCGCCGAACGCCGCGCGGTAGTTCTCCAGGCCGGCGAAGACCGTGGTCGGGTTGTCGGTCCCGAACAGGCCGCCGCCGGCCTTCTGCTTCATGAAGCTGAGGTAGATCGCGTAGGCGCCCGGCGCCACCGTGAACAGCAGGAACAGCACCACGGCCGGGATGAGCAGGATCTGCGGGAGCAGCGTGTGCCTGCGGCGAGGAGCCTTCATGGCCTCTTCTTCCTGTCCTTTCCTGTCCTCATCTCGTCCTTCCAGCTCAGCCGGTGACCGAGAAGCCGCGCTTCTTCAGGTCGTCGACCGTCGCCTGCTGCATCTGGGTCAGTGCCGCGGACAGCGGCGTCTTGTTCTGCAGGGCGGCGGCGAAGTCGTTGGAGTAGGCGTCGAAGGTGACGTTCGCGTTCGGGCCCCAGACCTGGAACGTGCGCACGTTCTTGGCCGCCTGCGCGATCAGTGTGTTGTAGTCCTGCTGGTCGGACATGAACGGCGGCGGCGTCTTCAGCGCGTCCTGGTTCTGGTTGGACAGCGACGCCGGGAACGCTGCGACCTGCTGGATCAGGGTCTTGACGCCCTCGGTGGAGGAGTTGAGCCACTTGACGAACTTCGCGGCCTCGGCCGGGTGCTTGGAGTTCGCGGTCACCGCCTCGGTCTCGCCGCCCCAGATGCCCACGGTCGGGTCGCCGGCGGTCCAGGCCGGCAGCGGCGCGGCGACCCACTTGCCGGCGGTGTCCTTGGCCACCGACGGGAACTGGTTCGGCGCCCACTGCGCGCTGACCCAGCCGATGATGTTCCCGCTGTTCATGTCGGTGCTCCATTGCGGGGACCAGTTCGGCTCCGGGGACACCAGGCCCTTGTCGATCAGGTTGCTCCAGTAGTTCGCGACCTTCTGCGTCGGGGCGTCGTCGATGGCCACGTTCCAGGTGGTCCCGGACGTCGTCCACCAGTTGGCGCCGGCCTGCTGCGCGAGCCCGGCGAACCAGCCGGAGTCCACGGCCGAGAAGTTGCCGATGTACTGCTTGGGGTTCTTGGCGTGGATCGTCGCGGCGTCCGCGGCGTACTCGTCCCAGGTGGTCGGGGGCTTGAGGCCGAGGGAGTCGAAGATGTCCTTGCGGTAGAAGAAGACCATCGGGCAGACGTTCTGCGGGACGCCGTAGGTCTTGCCCTCGAACTGCACCTGCGCCAGCGAGGACTTGTCGAAGTCGGCGGAGATGTCGCCGATGTACTGGTCGATCGGGACGATCACCTTGTTGGCGATCAGCGCCGGGAGGGCCTGGTACTCGACCTCGGTGACGTCCGGGTTGGTGCCGGCGGCGTTGTTGGTGATCAGCTTGTTGTAGAGGGTGTAGCCGGTGCCCGAGGGCTTGCTCAGCTGCACCTGGATGTCGGGGTTGGCCTGGTTCCACTGGTCGACGGCGGCCTGCATGCCGCCGTCCCAGTTGACGAAGGTCAGGGTGACCTTGCCGTGGCTGCCGCTCGCGGCGCCGGCCTTGGACGAGGAACTGGAGGAGCCGCATGCGGTCATCGCGAGCGCGGTGGCGGCCAGGGTGAGGGCGGCGGTGCCCCTCATGAGGTTGGTGCGCAATCCATTGCCTCCTTTATGCATTGCATTGTCATGTGGTTGGTCATGCACCGACAGCCCAGGCCGGATAGGACACCGGCGAGGTCTGCAGGCCGATCCACTGCCGCCGGGTGAACCCGGCCAGCTGGCCTTCTCCGCCGTGGCGGGCGTAGCCGTCGTTGACGTGCACTTCGTTGCTGTGCATGCGCTCGGCGAACGCGTAGCCGCGCAGCGGGTCGCCGGTGAACACGGAGTTCATCAGCGTCCGGTGGCGGTTGGCGAGCTCCAGCGCCTGGTCCTCGGTGTCCACGACCGTGACCGGCAGGACCGGCCCGAACGTCTCCTCCTGGAAGATCGGCATGTCCGGGGTGACCTCGGTGAGGACGGTGGGCCGGTAGAACAGGCCGTCGTACTCGCCGCCGACCGCGACCCGCGCGCCGGCCCGGACCGAGGGCAGGACCAGGCCCTCGTGGAAGCGGGCGAGCTGGCCGGCGGTGATCACCGGGCCGAGGTCCACCTCGTCGCGCAGCGGGTCGCCGACCCGCAGCTTGCGCACACGCTCCACGATCGCCTCGGTGAAGGCGTCGGCGATCGAGCGCTGCACGATGTGCCGGCCGGCGCTGATGCAGGTCTGGCCCTGGTACCACAGGGCGGTCCAGACCGCGCAACTCGCCGCCTGGTCGACGTCGGCGTCGTCGAGCACGACGAAGGCGTTGTCGCCGCCGAGCTCGGTGATCACCGGCGTGCCGGTACGGGCGCCGTGACCGCGGATCGCAGCGCCGACCTCGTAGGATCCGGTGAAGTGGATCAGGTCCAGGCCGGGGTGCTGCGACAGCGCGGCGCCGGTGGTGGGTCCGTCGCCGGGCAGCACGGCGAAGACGCCGTCCGGGACCCCGGCCGCGCGCGCCGCCTCGGCGAGCACCTGGCCGCCGGCGATCGGCGTCAGCTCGGCGGGCTTCAGCACGACGGCGTTGCCGTAGGCCAGGCCCGGGGCCAGGGCGCGCATCGCCAGGCTCATCGGGTAGTTCCACGGCACGATCAGGCCGATGACGCCGAGCGGCACGGCCCGGGACAGCGACATCTTGCCGGGCTTGTAGGGCGGCAGGATCGAGCCGGCGTTCTCGGTGAGCTGGGTCGCGGAGTTCAGCAGCTGGTTGACCGACTGGCCGAGCTCCTCCTCGGCCTTCTCCGCGGTGCCGCCGGTCTCGCGGACGATCAGCGTGATGAGCTCGTCGTGGCGCTGCTGGAGCTGCGCGGCGAAATCGCGCAGGACCTCGCAGCGGGTGTTCGCGTCGGTGTCGGCCCAGGCCGGCTGCGCGCGCCGGGCGGCGGCGACCGCCCGCTCGACCTGGACGGCGGAGGCGTCGCCGTACCGGGCGAAGGCGCGGCCGGCGGCCTTGTCGAGGACCGGACGCCAGGGGGCGGCGGGGGCTTCGAAGCGGCCGTCGATGAAGACTTCGGCGGTGTACTCGACCGCCTCGGTCGTCGCGGTGGTCGCTGCGGTGCTGACAGAACTCATCAGGGATCCTGATTCTCTGCGTGCTGGTGCTTTGCGTGATGGTGCTCTGCGTGTTTCGGCCCGGTGTCCACTCGCTGACGACCGGACTTAATTAACGATGAAAGATAAGGGGGCCGGAGGGGGCTGTCAACGCCCCCGCCGAGAGCCGGATCTACCGCGCGGCCCAGAGCAGACCGCGCTCCGTCAGGGTTCTGACAGTGGGTTCGCGCAGGTCCTCGACCCGGTGCCCGACCGCCGAGACGAACACCTTCCCGGCGCCCCACCGCCGCGTCCACACCACCGGCATCGGCACCGCGTCGCCGCCCTGACCTCCGTCTCGGGCGTCAACACTGGTGGTCGCCAGGACCGTGTTGCGGGCGTCGGTGATCACCCAGTACTGCTCGCTGTGAACGTCGAAATCACCGAGCCCGGCAACGATCGGATGCCCGGCGTGCGCGTCCTCGATCTCCACGCGATAGCTCAGGAACTCCGGCGGATGAAACAGGAACAGCCCGCCGACCATGCGCAGATAGTCCGGATTGCGAAAAGCGGCCAGCACCCCGCCGTGCCACCCGGCGAACCCCGTCCCCGCCGCGACGGCAGCCACCAACCCGGCACTCTGCTTCTCGCTCAAATCCTCGCGCCGCTCCCCCTCCGACCAGCACTGGACCACCAGATCAGTACCCGCGAGCAGCTCGGCGTCGCAGTACACATCAAGACCGTCGGCGACCTCGACGACGAACCCGGCGGCCCGCAACGCCGGAATGAACAACTCGGTGGTGGCGACCGGAGCATGCCCCTCCCACCCACCACGAACAACCAGCGCGGACCGAGGAACGGGGGAACTGACTGGCATGGGGCCTCCCGGGCACGTCGAAAAGGCGCCGGAGCCGGCGCCGGTCACTTTGTCTCCAACGTAAGCGAAGTGATCGACGGCTGACAATGGCCGGGAGGATCAAGAAAGTGTGATGAGGCGGCGCCCCGACGACTGCGGCGGAAACCACAACCGGCCGACTTCTCAGACGACACCCGAAGCCGCAGGCCGGCCGCTTGTCGTCGACAACCGCAGCTCAGACTGCGATCAGACTGCGATCTGAACTGCTGCGATCCGAACAGGCCTCAGGCTGCTACGTGCCCGCCCGCCGCCAGCAGCCGCGCCACCGGAAGCGTTGCCGCTCCGAGCGCGACCGCGCCGGGGCCGAGTTCGCCGACCCCGATGCGCGTCTGGTCGAACAGGTACGGCAGCGCGTGGCGTTGTGCGGCGGCGCGGATCGCGGGCATCAGGAGCGGTCCGAGCTGCTCGCCGACCCAGCCGGCAAGGATCACCTGGTCCGGGTTGATGAGGTTGATGAGGTTGCCGACTCCGATGCCCAGGTACTCCGCGACCTCGTCGAAGGTCGCGGTCGCGGCCTCGTCGTCGCCGGCTTCGAAGCGGGTGGCCAGCTCGGCCATGCGTGCCTCGGTGCCCTCCTGGGTCAGGGGGCGGCCCTTCGGGTGCGCCAGGTAGGCGTCCAGGATGGCGGTGGCGCCGACGTAGGCCTCCAGGCAGCCGTGGGAGCCGCAGCGGCACGCCCGGCCGCGGGCCTCGATCACCGCGTGGCCCCACTCGCTGGTGGAGCTCGATCCGCTCTCGGCGAGGGTCGAGCCGACCGCGATCGCGGCGCCGACGCCGACGCCCCACAGCGCGACGACCGCGCGGCGGGCCTCGCGGCCGGCGCCGCGCCAGGCTTCGGCCTGGCCGAGGGTGCGGGCGCAGTTGTCGATGAGGATCGGCGCGGTGAGCTCGGCTCGCAGGGCGTCGCCGAGCGGTACGCCGGACCAGCCGAGGGTCGGTGCGTGGACCACGCCGCGCTCGCCCTCCTGGACCGCGCCGGGCACGCCGATGCCGATGCCGAGCAGCTGCTCCTGCGCTACCCCGGTGCTGTCGAGGAGCGAGTGGACTCCGGCAACGACCAGGCGGACCACCACGTCCGGGTCGAGGCGTCCGACCCGGATCTCGTGCGTGGAGGTGGCCTGCGTGGACAGCGTCCAGTCGAACAGCACCACGTGGATGTGCGTCTCGCCGATGTCGACGCCGACGACGTACCGGAACCCGGGACGCGCCGCGAGCACGGTCCGCGGCCGCCCGCCGTTGGAGTCCACCGACCCCGCCTCGGCGACGAGCCCGTCCCCGATGAGGTCGGACACGACGTTGCTGACCGCCGCCGAGCTCATCCCGGCCAGCCGCGCCAGCTCCGGCCGGCTCACCGCCTGCCCGAGGTAGACAGCCGACAGCAGGGCGGCGCGGCTGCGGCGGCGAAGATCGCGCGTCGTCTGCGCACCGGCCTGGATCACAGGAGGAATTGTGCCAGAAGGAGGGTCATGGTGAAGAGTGCGCTGGGAGCGGGCGGCCGGCGGGCACGAAAGCGCCTCGGAGCCGCAGCCCCGAGGCGCCCGATCAATCCAGACTCCGGCAGCTCAGCTCACTGCTTCGCCAGCACCCGGATGTGCCCGGCCCGGCCCGCGCCGACGTCCACCCGCAGGCTGCTGCTCGGCGTCGAGGCGGCGACCAGCGCCGGCACGAACGCGGCCGCGTCGATCGTGCCCCAGCCGGAGGCGATGTCGAAGCCGGTGCCGGCGCAGAAGCCGGTCACCGCCGCGGTGGTGTTGCAGCCGCTGGTCACGTCCACGACCCCGGACCCGGTCCCGTTCGGCCCGAGCGCGTACAGCGCGGGGTTGATCAGCCCCAGGTCGCGCCCGGCGGACTGGTCCGCCAGGCCGACGATCGCGGCCATCAGCGGCGAGGACTCCGACGTGCCGGAGGTCCCCTCCATCGTGATGTCCGGCAGCGAGCGCCCCGCGGCGCCGGTCGCCGAGGCCGTGCTCTGCTGCCAGGCCGGGATGCCGAACTCGTGCGACACACCGCCGCCGGACTGCGGCCAGAGCACGTCGGGCTGGGTGCGGTTGCCGTTGCCGTCCAGGGACAGCTCGGTACCGCCGACCGCCGTGACGTAGGACTCGTCCGCCGGGAACGACACCACCGGCTTGCCCCACAGCGTGCTGCCGTCGAGCTGCATGCCGTCGGCGCCGTCGTCGCCGCTGGAGGCCAGCACCGTCACGCCGTGGTCGGTCGCGTTCTTGAAGTGGCTGTCCAGGTCGTGCAGCTGCGCGGAGCTGGCGAAGTCGTCCTCCGGCGTGCCCATGCTCATCGAGATCACGTCGGCAAGGTGGTTGCTGACGGTGTAGTCCATCGCGCTCAGCAGCTCCGGGAAGCCGGTGACGCCCTCGGTCTCGCTGACCGGGGTGGCGATGATCAGGATCTTCGCGCCCGGGGCGAGCGTGTGGATCATCGAGATGTCCAGGTCCGTCTCGCCGCCCCAGCTCTGGCAGTCGCTGGTGTTCACGCCCGGGTCGGTGCACGCCGGCACCGCGCCGGACGGCTCGATGGTCTGCACGGTCGCCGCCGGCAGGCCGTTGTCCGCGTCGTACTGGTCGAGGTAGCTCTGGGCGCTCTTGTCGCCGAACGCCACCAGCGTGGCGATCGTCAGGCCCGTGCCGTCGATGTGGTTCGCGTACAGCGGCGCCGTGTCATAGGCCTGCTGCAGCCCGGAGCCCGAGGACTGAAGCGCCTGCTCGACGCGCTCGACCCGGTCCGGGATGGTCCCGGCGGAGCCGACCCGGCTCACCGCGGCGCTGAAGTGGTGGTGCTGCGGGGTCGGGACCTGGTGCGGGACGCTGCCATGCGCGGCCGGCGCGGATGACGCGCCCGGCGCGGCCTGCGCCGCGACGGCGACCGCGAGGGACACCGCGACCGCGGTCCCGACGGCGGCCAGCCTGGCTCCGGCGCGGAAGGCCCGGCGGTCGCCGAGTCCTGATGATGCCCGATGCATGTCTCCTCCTGGAGGTGGCGAGGGAGGTGGCGGTAGTTGGTGCCGGATATGGACATTGGCAAGAAATGGATCAGGGGGCTACCCAAGGGTTTACCAAAAATTCTTCAAAACATGTCGCAGGTGATGAAGAGGTCTAAAAAGGGTCACGGCAAACGGCTCGGCCGCCGCGTCGGAACGCGGCGGCCGAGCCGTGAAGTGAGGCGAGGTGAGGGGTCTGACTCCCTCGGGGCTCAGCCGGTGATGCTCGCCGCCCCGGTCTCGATGTGCCCGGTGGCCCGGCGGCTCCACGCCGAGTCCGAGCTCACCGTGACGGTGAAGTCGTACCACCCGTTGTCGTACGCGACCGCGTTGAAGTAGTCGCTGACCGTCGCCCCGGCCGCCACCTGGTACGTCCACGGCCCGTCGGTCCGGTAGTTGGCCGAGGTGATGGTGAACGTCACCGTGCTGCTCCCGGTGTTCGTCATCGAGAACCAGACCGCCTGCTGACCGGTGTTCGGAGCCGGCGCGTAGTAGGTCTTGGCCTCGGCGGTCGCGCCGCTGCCGTTGGCGTTGCCGGTGAAGCGCCGCAGGAACCGGTTCGGGCCGACGACCGTCAGGTCGTACTGCCCGTTGCCGTAGTTGGCGCCGACGTTGAAGAAGTCCTTGACGCTGCCGTCGGTCCCGTTGCTGTACGCGCCGACCGTGTACTGCCACGGCCCGCCGCTGCGATAGGCGTTGGCGTACGCCGCGAAGTGCGCGGCCGACGTCGCCTGCGGGCCCTGGTTCGCCATCTCCAGCCACACCAGGATCTTCCCGGCGGCGTCGTACTCGATGTGGTCCACCCACGCGTTCGGCTGGTACGGCAGCGCCCGCGCCGGCCTCGTCCCGCTCTCCTGCGTCGGCATCGCGTTGCTCGCCGGGGCGGGGTTGGTCTGCACGTTGCAGAACGACTGCCCGATCACCGTGCTGGTGGCCGGCAGCGACGGCAGGCCGCTCACCGGGTTGGCGAAGTCGAAGGCGCCGGTGAGGTCCCCGCACACCTGGCGGCGCCAGGCGCTGATGTTCGGGCAGGTCGCCGGGGTGCCCAGGGCCGCGGTCCAGGTCTCCAGGAAGCGGATCACCGAGGTGTGGTCGTAGACCTGGGAGTCGACCCAGCCGCCGCGGGTCCAGGGCGAGACGACCACCATCGGGACCCGGAAGCCCAGGCCGATCTGCGCGTTCTGGGTCGACTCGCCGGCCGTGCCGGACGGCGCCACCGGCGGCGGGACGTGGTCGAAGAAGCCGTCGTTCTCGTCGTAGTTGAGGAACAGCACGGTCGAGTCGAACGTCGCCGGGTCGGCGGCCAGCGCCTGGATGACCAGGTTCACGAAGTGCGCGCCGTCGTTCGGCGGGGCGTCGGGGTGCTCGGAGAAGGCCTGGCTGGCCACCACCCAGGAGACCTGCGGCAGCGTGCCGCCGAGCACGTCGGCCTTGATCGCCGCGGCGATGTCGTCCGGCGTGGAGCCGGTCGAGGGCACCGAGGACATGCCGCGCTGGTAGAGCGGGCTGGAGGTGGACGCGCCGGTGAACTGCTTGAAGTAGGCCAGCGCGTTGTCGCCGAAGTTGTCGCTCGCGTTCTGGTACACCCGCCACGACACGCCGGCGTTCTGCAGCGTCTCGGCGTACGTCTGCCAGCTCAGGCCGGACTCCGAGCCGCCGTCGTAGGCCGGGCCGCCCGCGCTGCCGCTCGGGTCGATCATGCCGGACCACAGGTAGGTGCGGTTCGGGCCGGTCGCCGACAGGATCGAGCAGTGGTAGGCGTCGCAGACCGTGTAGGCGTCGGCGAGCGCGTAGTGGAACGGGATGTCGGACCGGTTCAGGTAGCCCATGGTGCGGTTGGAGCCCTTGGCCGAGATCCAGTTGTCCATGGCGCCGTTGTTCCAGGCCGAGTGCTGAGTTGACCAGCTGTGGTCCAGCGAGCCATCGCATTGCGCAAGGTCTTCCTTGCTGGTCCCCCACCACCAGGTGTTGGTGTCGGACAGCTGCCACGGGTACTGCCGGCCCGAGCCGTTCGGCTGGTCGAACACCGAGTAGCCGCCGGCGATCTGCACCGTCGCGCGGTCGGCGAACCCGCGCACCCCCGACAGGCTCCCGAAGTAGTGGTCGAAGCTGCGGTTCTCCTGCATCAGCACCACGACATGCTTCACGTCGCGGATCGTCCCGGTACCGGCGGCCGAGGCCTGGGAGAGGACGCCGGGCAGGCTCTCCAGGCCGAGGGTCGCGCCGAGGGCGGCGGCGGAGCCGAGGAAGGTGCGGCGGGAAACGGGCGCCACGGTGGGGCCTCCTACTGGTGGGGTGTGAGGGTGGTCGAGCTTGGTGCGGTGATCGGCCTTGTGGGGACGGGCCCGGGGTGCGGGCCCAGGGGAATATCGGGCCGCCGGATGTCCGGCGCCCCCTTCCCGGATGGCTCGAACGTGAAGCATTCTCAACGATTGCGATCGAACAGAACAGCCCCATCAGGGCCCTGGCGCCGCGCCCCGGACGCCCCGATCCCGGTCGGACGAGGTGTTGGTCCTGGATTTCGCCCCCGGATTGGTCCTGTCGGGCGTCGCGTGCAGTGAGGTAAAGCTTTGCCCATGTACTTCCAGCACGCCGAGGCCATCCGGTCCGAATATCCCGACCTGGTCGCCGCGGCGATCACCACCACCGGCATCACCGCCGCGTCGGACGTCGACGAGCAGGTCGCGCGCTTCACGGCGATCGCGCAGGCCCGGCTCGCCGGCGGCCCGGAGTCCGACCTGCCCGAGATCAAGGCCTGGCGCCAGGCGTTCGCCAAGATGGGGCTCAAGCCCACGCAGTACCGCTGCGCCTCCGAGGCCCTGCTGCGCCGGCTGCGCAAGGAGGGCGAGCTGCCGCGCATCCATCCGCTGATCGACCTGTGCAACGCGGTCTCGGTCGCCTTCGCGATACCGGTCGCGGCCCTGGACCTGGACCGCATCTCCGGCGACCTCGAAGTCCGACACGCCACCGGCGACGAGGAGTACGTGACCTTCGCCGACACCATCGAGCACCCGGAGCCCGGCGAGGTGATCTTCGCCGACGCGGGCGGCAACGCGCACGCCCGCCGCTGGACGAACCGGCAGAGCGGCAGCTCGGCGATCCGGCCGGGCACCTCACGGGTGCTGATCGTCGCCGAGGCGCTGCACGAGTCGGCGGCCGAGGATGTCGCGGCACTGATGAAGACGCTGGTCGACGAGCTGGCCGGAGTGTGGGGCGGGACGCCGCGCTCGGCGGTGCTGAGCGCGGCGTCGAGGCGGTTCGAGTTTTAGAGGAAGCCGCCGGACTGCCGCGACCACAACATCGCGTACAGCCCGCTGGCCGCCAGCAGCGACTCGTGCGTGCCCTGCTCGGCGATCCGCCCGGCGTCGAGCACGACGATACGGTCCATCCGCGCGATGGTCGACAGCCGGTGCGCGATCGCGATCACCGTCCGGCCCTCCATCACCTCGCCGAGGGTCTCCTGGATGGCGGCCTCGACCTCCGAGTCGAGGGCGGACGTGGCCTCGTCCAGGATCAGGATCGGGGCGTCCCGGTGCAGGGCCCGGGCCAGGGCGACGCGCTGCCGCTGGCCGCCGGACAGCCGGATGCCGCGCTCGCCGACCAGCGCGTCGTAGCCCTGCCGTCCCTGCGAGTCGCGCAGTGCCGTGATGAACCCGTCGGCGGCGGCGCGGCGGGCCGCCGCCCGGACCGCCTCGTCGTCGGAGGCGATGCCGCCGGCGACGTTGTCGCGGACGGAGCGGTGCAGGAGCGTCGCCTCCTGCGCCACCACCGCGAACTGGCGGCGCAGGCTGTCCTGGGTGACGTCGGCGATGCGCCGGCCGTCGATCGAGATGGTGCCGGACTCGGCCTCATAGAAGCGCAGCAGGAGGCTGACGACGGTCGACTTGCCCGCGCCGGAGCGGCCGACCAGGCCGACCCGCTCCCCGGCGGCGACGTCCAGGTCGAAGCCGTCCAGGCCGCCGGAGGGGCGTCCGTAGTGGTGGCTGACGCCCTCGAAGCGGATCCGTCCCGAGACCCGCGGCAGGACGACGGCCTGCTGGGCGTCCCGAACAGCCAGCGGCTGAGCGACGGTACGCAGCGACCGGTTCAGCTGCCCGAGCGCGCCGAACATGTCCGAGAGCGCGTCGAGCAGCCACTCCCCCATCGACGTGATCCGGAAGCTGAGCGCCGAGGCCGCCGCGACCAGCCCGACCGGTGCCGCGCCGGTGCGCCACAGCACGATGCCGTAGCCGATGAGGCCCACCAGCAGGCCGCCGCCGAGCGTCGTCATGCTCGAGTTGATCGTCACCTCCAGGCGCTGCACGCCGAAGTGCGCGCGGCGCGCGGCGGCGAAGACGCGCAGGTCATCGGCCTCGCGGTCCGGGAACAGTGCGAGTGTGTCAGCGTTCGCATAGGAGTCGACGAGCAGGCCGGTCAGCGCCGACTCGGCCTCCTGAAGGCGCTCGTGGGCCGCGCGGTAGCGCGGGACGAGGAACGTCAGCAGCACCGCGTACACCACGATCCACGCCGCCAGCGGCAGCACCAGCCGCGGATCGATCGACGCGACCAGCCACACCGACCCGGCGATGTAGACCGCCACCGCGACCAGCGTGTGGATGACCGCGTACCCGGCCGTCGACGCCGCCTCCCCGCCGTCGCGGACCCAGGTGGCGATCCGGCCGGCCAGGTCGTCGCGGAACCAGCCCACCGACTGCCGCGAGACGTAACGGTGCAGCCGCCAGCGGGCCAGCGACCGGGCGTTGGCGCGGAACGCGATGTCGTCCAGGCCCTCGCCGAGCACGCTGAGCAGCGGCCGGACCAGCAGGACCAGCACCGCCGCGAAGATCAGGCCGGCCCCGTGCCGGGACCAGAAACGGTCGCGGTCGGCGCCGGCGAGCACGTCGACCAGGCGGCCGGCGTAGCCGATCAGCCACACCTCGATCGCGGCGCCCGCCACCGTCGTGGCCAGCGCGAGCACGACCACCGCGCGCAGCGGCCGGAACTCCCGGGTCAGGAAGCGGCGGACCTCGGCGGGCGGCGGGCCGGGGTCGTGGGGGCGGAACGGGTCAGCAGAGTTCTCCAACAGGCGGAACAGACGGAACAACAAGGGATGCCCTCCGGGCGGGATCGACGAACAGGGGTCCGGGGCGTCCCGTGGCGGCCATGTTCGTCTCCATCCGTGAGGGGTTGTTCTGTCGCGGGCAGGCTATCGGCGGGTGAGGTCGTCAGCACGCGGATTTCTCGGCGCGCGCCGACCCAAGACGGTCCTCAGCGCTTGACGGCCACACCCGCGTACATCGCGATGTCCTGGTCCCGCACCGGCTCCGCGTCCGCGTCCGGCCGCCAGTGATGCACCAGCGCGACGCCGGGGTCGAGCAGTTCGTAGCCGTCGAAGAACGCCTCGGTCTCGCTCTTGTCGCGCACCTGGAGCGGGATACCGCGCTTGTTGTACTCGCGGCTGACGCCGCCGACGCCGACCGGGTCGGTGTCGCCGGTGAACACCGTCAGCGCCAGGTAGCTGCCGGGGGCCAGGACGTCCATGAAGCGGCGCACGATGCCCTGCGGGTCGTCGGCGTCCAGGACGAAGTGCACGATCGCGATCAGCGACAGCGCCACCGGCTCGGAGAAGTCCAGCACCTCGCGCAGGCGCGGGTTGTCGATGATCGACTGCGGGTCGCGGAAGTCCGCGTCCACGTAGCAGGTGCGGCCCTGGGCCGTGCTGGACATCAGGGCACGAGCATGGGTCAGCACGATCGGGTCGTTGTCGACGTAGCCGACGCGCGCCTCGGGGGCGATCGCCTGCGCGATCTCGTGCACGTTCGGAGACTTCGGGATACCGGTACCGATGTCCAGGAACTGGCGGACCCCGTAGTCCTTCGTGAGGTGGCGGACCGCGCGCTCCATGAAGCTGCGCGTGGTGCGCATCGAGATCGGCAGCGCCGGCCAGGCCTCCACCGAGGCCTCGGCGGCGATACGGTCCGGCTCGAAGTTGGTCTTGCCGCCGATGAGGTAGTCGTAGACGCGCGCCGAGTGCGGCACGTCCATCCGCAGGTCCACCGCGGGGTAGTCGTCGTTCGGCGCCTGCCCGGCCCGGACCTCGTTCGTCATCGTTCGCCTTCCCGTCCCTGTCATGCGTCCGTGCGGTATGCGTCCGTGCGGTATGCCTTCGTGCTGTCGGCCCGCCTTGATCGCGGCCCTAGTCGCGCATGTTAGCGGTCGTGCCAGGACTATGCCTCCGAGCCTCCTATCAGCGTCCTTGCATCGCGGTATTCCGGACGGCCACAAATGGTTCATCTGAGGACTCTGTCTTCGTCCTGACATCGCCGCTAACCTCCACGGCAGGTGAGCAATCCTCAGCTCTCTGCAGCCACCCCCGGAGGTACCCCACATGCCCGCTCCCTGGCTCCGTCGGCTCTCGGTCGGCGGCGCGACGCTCGGCGCCGCCGTGCTCGCGATGGCCGCGGCCATCGCGCCCGCCGCCGCGGACACCGGTTCGGCCCCGCTGTCCCACAGCACCGTGGTCGGCCTGCACAACACCTATGACGAAGGCGCGGAGTTCCCGCATCTGGCCAACGCGCTGGACGCCGGGACCGGAATGATCGAGCTCGACACGTGGACCGACGTGTTCACCAACGAGTGGAAGGTCAGCCACAGCAACCCGACCGGCAACAACAACAACTGCGTCGACGCCTCCAAGCCCTCTGACATATACACCGGCTCGGCCAACAAGGACCTCGGGTCCTGCCTGGACGACGTCAAGTACTGGCTGGCCTCGCACCCCACCTCGGGCCCGCTGTACATCAAGCTGGAGATGAAGATCGGCTTCGAGGCCGACTACGGCATGGGCCCGGCGCAGCTGGACGCGCTGATCAGCCAGCACCTCGGCAACCTGGTCTACCGGCCCGCCGATCTGCTGAACGGCACCTACCCGAACCTGGACGCCGCGGCGAAGGCCGACGCCTGGCCGTCGCGCTCGGCGCTGGCCGGGAAGGTGATCCTGTACGCGATCCCGGGGACCGTGGAACTGGGCAACCCGTTCGACACCCTGCACACCGACGTCGAGTACGGCACGTACCTGAAGAACCTCGCGGCGGCCGGCAACGTCGGCCAGGCGCAGGTCTTCCCGTGCGTGCTCGGGGCGCAGGCGGGCGACCCCCGCAGCCAGTACTCCGACTCCTCGATCAAGCCGTGGTTCGTGGTCTTCGACGGTGACGCCAACACCTACGTCACCAGCGTCGACACGTCGTGGTACGACACCAACCACTACATCCTGATCATGACCGACGCGCAGAACGTCGCCCCGGCGCTCAGCGACACCGCGCCGAGCCAGTCCGACGCCGCGGCCCGGGTGGCGTTGCTGGCGAGCAAGCACGCGAGCGTGGTGTCGACGGACTGGACCGGCTTGCCGTCGGTGCTGTCCGAGGTGCTGTCCCGCGGGTAACGCTCGACCTGGTGTGACTGCCCGGCCGCGATCTCGCGGCCGGGCAGTCGGCTTTCCCCGGGTCCCGCTCCCGTTCCCGCTCCCGCTCCCGTTGACAGGAAACCAAATGGTTTCCTATTGTGGAGCCATGGACCCCGTGTTCAAGGCCCTGGCCGACCCGACGCGGCGGGCACTCCTGGACGAGCTGTTCGCCGACGACGGCCAGACCCTCGCGGCCCTCACGGCGCGGCACGCCATGACGCGCATCGCCGTGGCGAAACACCTGAAGATCCTGGAGGAGGCGGGGCTGGTCGTGACCCGCCGCCGCGGCCGGGAGAAGCTGCATTTCCTCAACCCGGTCCCGATCCGCCTGGTCCACGACCGCTGGGTCGGCAAGTACACCGAGCAGTGGGCGGCCGGGCTGGTCGGCCTGAAGCGTGACCTGGAGGCACCGATGGAGCGCGTCTTCGAGATCTACATCCGCACCACGCCGGAGCGGTTGTGGGAGGCGATCACCGATCCGGCGATCCGGGCCAAGTACCACTTCGGGATGGCGGTGGAGTCGGACTGGACCGAGGGGTCCCCGTACCGGCTGGCGCATCCGGCGGCCGAGCGGTCGATCGTCGAGGGCGAGAACCTAGAGGTCGACCCGCCGCGCCGGCTCGTGCAGAGCATGCGGGCGCTGTGGGGGCCGGACGCCGAGGCGGCCGGGACCAGCCGGGTGACGTGGGAGATCGAGCCGGTCGGGGACTCGTGCCGGCTGACGGTGGTCCACGACCAGCTGCCGCCGGACGTCCCGTCCGAGGTGTACGGCGGCTGGCCGATGGTGCTGTCCGGGCTCAAGACCTGGCTGGAGACCGGGGAGACGCTCACCACGCCCGGGTCGCAGATGTACAGCCCGCCTACTGACAAGCCCACTGACAAGCACTGATCACGAGACAGGAGTTCGCCATGTCCGCATCCCGTTCACACACCACGATCACCGACATCGGAACCGTGGGCATCCCGGTCAGCGACCAGGACAAGGCCCTGGAGTTCTTCACCGGCACGCTCGGCTTCGACAAGCGGCTGGACCTGCGCGCCGGGGAGAGCTTCCGGTGGGTCACGGTCGCCGCGCCGGGGGCCGCGGTGTCGGTCGCACTGATTGCCGCCGGGGGTGTCGGGCAGGACACCGGCATCCGGTTCATGGTCCCCGACGCCGAGGCCGAGCACACCGCCATGCGGGAGCGCGGCATCGAGGTCGGGGAGTTGCTGCGGTGGCCGGGGGTGCCGCCGATGTACGAGTTCAAGGACCCGGACGGCAACCGGTTCGAGATCGTCGAGAGTGCCGCCTAGACGGTCTCCACCTTCACCCCGCGCCAGAACGCCACGCGGTCGCGCACGTGCTCGGCCTCGGTCTTCGGCTCGGGGTAGAACCACGCCGCGTCCGCGTTGGCCTCGCCGTCCACGGTGACGGTGTAGTAGCTCGCCAGGCCCTTCCACGGGCAGACCGTGTGGGTCTCGCTGGAGGAGAAGAACTCGCTGTTCAACGACTCCGGCGGGAAGTAGTGGTTGCCCTCGACGACGACGGTGTCGTCGCTCTCGGCCAGGACCTGGCCGTTCCACACTGCTCGCATCGCCATTTGTGTCCTCCTGAAGTCGGCTCACCGAGCACAACCAGGCAACACCGCGATCCCTTCCCGTGCGCCCCGCACCGGCGGCACCTGCGTGCGGCGGGGGCAGGACCATCCCCTATTGTTTGGCGGACATCGCAGGGCAATGCTGTTTCTGCCCTCCCCCGTGAACCGTCCTCGAAAGGGTGATGATGGCCGCCGCTCCCATATCGACCACCACGATCGCACGCGCCGCACAGCTGGTCGGGTTCGCCGTCGTCGCGGTGGCGCTGGCCGTGGTCTCGTGGCGCAGCACGAGCCTGAACCTGCCGGACGTCGGGCAGTTCGCCGGGATCATCGGCTCCGGGTTCCTGGGCGGGATCATCAACCCGCTGATGAAGACGCTGAACGGCGGGCACGGCGGGGTCGTCCTCGGGGTCGCGGCCGGGGCCGTCGCGCAGCCGGAGAACTCCGTGCAGGTGGCGCAGGTCGCGCAGCAGGTCGAGGCGGTTCAGCACGACGCCGCCAAGGCACTCGGGCAGAAGAGCGACATGATGTGGGACGTGGCGGTGGTGATCGGGGCCGTGGCGATCGTGGTGGCCGCGCTGGCGCTGGCGATCAACGGCACGCACCACGTGAACGCCGCTGCCGCGCTGACGGCGCTGGCTACGGCGTTCGGGGCGTTGTTCATCGACACGTCGAACATCACGCACGCCGCCACGTCGCCCGCGAGCTGAGGCCAGGCGCCAGGGGCCCGAGCCACGCCTTGCCGGCTAGGGCTACGCCCTTAGAGGTCAGGGGTACGCCTCGACGGCGAGGTCGATGTAGGCGCCGCTGGTGTCGTTGGAGTCCTCGGCGGTCACCTTGCCGACGCTCGTGCGTCCGTCCAGGGCCGCGATGCAGACCTGGTCGCCGACCTGGACGGTCACCTGGTTGGTGGCGTGCGCCTGGAGCGCGGCCAGGCAGCCGGCCGCGGTGGGGGTGCCGTCCTGGGTCCATGACGCGAGGTTGCCGGGGCCGTTGAGCGTCGTCTCGTTGGTCGCCGCGAGGCCGAAGAGCAGGCCCGCGACCGGTGACGGACCGGCGGTGACCTGCTCGCCCCGGACGTTGACGCGGATGGTGCCCTGCCAGAGCTCGACCTTGGACGGGCTGGTGGCGGACGGCGTCGACGAGGCGCCGGTGGAGGTCGTGGGGTTCGGCGGCGTGCCGCCGTTGCTCGGGCCGGGGTTGGGACCACCGCTGCCGGGCGAGGATCCGCCGCCGAGCTGCGTCACGGAGACGACGACCGCCGCGAGCACGGCCGCGCCGCCGAGTAGCGCCGACTGGTAGCGGAACAGGCGCGGGGCGCGGAGGCGCTGCGGCTGGGAGGCGCTTGTTTGCGGGGCGATGGCCTTGCGGATCTTTGGCTGCGTTGGTTGGCCGGGTGGCTGCGGGAGCACGAAGAACGAAGCCACGTAGCGTCGCCAGAACGATTGCCCGCGCCAGTTCCGCTGCACGGCCGGGCCATGTCCGACACCGGTCAATGAGGACCAGTAGCGGCGCGCGAGAGGGCCGCGGCTCACGCTTGTTCCTGCGGCGCCGCCGGCTCTATCGCATGGGGCTCTGTTGTATGCGGCTCTGTCGCATGGGGTTCTGCTGGATCGGGTTCGAGCTCGAACGCCGTGCCCAAACGCGCCGATCCCAGCTGCCGCAACACCGTCGGCGCCGAGCACCCGACCGCGATCGCCGCGTAGGCCCCGGTCACCTGCGAGTGGAACAGGAGACCGGCGACCGCGCCGAGCAGGATCCGGGTCAGGCCGGCCGCGATGTCGGAGAGCGGGTCGACGTACGAGGTCAGGGCCGGGACCGGCGTGGCCGGCTGGTGGCCGAGGGCCTGGTGCCGTGCGGCGTTCCAGGCCAGGACCCGGTCCGAGCTCACCACCGCTTCGACGACCGCGCCGCCGATCGCGCCGTAGGCCATGGCCAGCAGCCAGTCCACCGTTCACTCCCCCAGGTCCGATGGCAGCACGCCGTGGTTGTCGGGCGAACAGCATTTCAGACCACTGCGTCGGCGGGGAAGGGCGGGGGCCGATCTTTGTGGAACCGTTTCCGTGGCGGGGTTTCCGCGACGGCGATTCAGAATGACGGCGACTCAGAACGCTGACGGTGCCGCGATGCCGTTGTCGATCGCGTCGATGGCCGCGAGCGTCTCGACGTCGAGCCGCAGCTCGCCGGCGGCGATGTTCTCCGCCAGGTGCGCCGGGTCGGCCGTCCCGGCGATGAGCAGCGTGTTGGCGTAGTGCGCCAGGTGCCAGGCGATGCCGACCTGGACCGGCGTGACGCCGAGGGCGGCGGCCGCGGTGCGCACGGCGGGCTGGTCGGCGACCTTCGGCCACTGCGGGAACGCCGAGCCGAGCGGGCAGAAGGGAACCCACGCGATGTCGTGCGCGCGGCACAGATCGAGCACCGGTTCGCTGGCGCGGTCGACCGGGCTGTGCGAGTTCTGGACGCAGACGATGCCAGCCGGCAGGGCATGCCGGAGCTGGTCGGCGCTGACGTTGCTCAGGCCGATGCCGCCGATCTTGCCGGCCTCGCGCAACGCCAGGAGCTCGGCGAGCTGGCTGTCGAGGTCGACGCGCTGGTCGCCCTCGGCGATGAGGCCCGGCGCGGCGTCGACCCGGCGGAGGTTGACGACGGCGAGGCGCTCGACGTCCAGGCGCGCGAGGTTCGCCTCGACGCTGGCGCGCAGCTGCTCGGGACGCTGCGCGGGCAGCAGCGCGTTGGCGGCGTCGCGCTCGGCACCGACCTTGGTGGCCAGGACGAGGTCGTCGGCGTAGGGGTGCAGGGCGGCGCGGATCAGGTCGTTGGCGTTGGCGGCGCGGGTTCCGTAGAACTCGGCGGTGTCGAGGTGGTTGATGCCGCTGTCGACGGCCGCGCGCACGATGGCGACGGCGGCTTCGGGGGTGACGGCCGTGCGGCCCGGGCGATGCTCGGTGAGCTGCATGACGCCGAAGCCGATGCGGGCTACGCGGTGGCCGGCGAGCGTGGCCGTGCCGCCGGGGTGGCTCGGCTGGCTGCGTTCAGCTGTGGCGTCTGCTATCTCGTTGGCGCTCATGTCCCGTTCCCGTCTGCGAAGTGGGATAGTGGAAGAACAACCGGAGGATCCTCCGGTTAGCCCCACGATAGCAGAAACGGAGGACCCTCCGCTTTATGCCCGCCACCCAGCACCCCCGCGGACGCGCCGACGCCCAACGCAACCGCCAACGCCTCATCGACGTAGCCCACCGCGCCTTCACCACCGGCGACGCCAAGGTCTCCCTGGAGTCGGTGGCCAAGGAGGCCGGCGTCGGCATCGGCACCCTCTACCGCCACTTCCCCACCCGAGAAGCCCTGGTCGAGGCCGTCTACCTCGCCGAACGCGGCCGCCTCTGCGACGCCGCCGCCGAACTCCTGACCCAACAACCGCCCGAGCAAGCCCTCCGCACCTGGATGAACCGCTTCGCCGACTACATCGCCACGAAGCGCGAGATGGCCGACGCCCTCCGCGCCCTCTTCGCCGACGGCACCGTGACCCAATCCCAGGCCCGAGAGGAACTGTCGACAGCAGTCCGCCGCCTACTCGCCGCCGGATCCGCCGCCGGGACGCTCCGCGCGGACGTGCAGGCGGAGGACGTGGTCGCGGCCCTTGTGGGAGTGGTCTCGGTATGCACGCTGCCGGAGCAGCGGGAACAGGCGGGGCGGCTGATGGACCTGCTGATGGACGGGCTGCGGCGCGGGTAGGGCACGCATCGCACGCAGGTAGCGGCAGGCCACACCGCCAACTGCGTGCCGCCCGGCCATGCCGAGCGCCGCACTGCTTGGTCACCGCCCACTGCCGCGCGGCTGCCTGTACTCACTTGCGGCTCGCGCAGGCACTGCCGTTGCGCAAGGCCAAGCACCTGTACTGGCTGCGGCACGCCCGAGCCAAAGCCCGCCGCCCAGCAGACCGCATGCCGCCCGGCAATGCCGCGCCCGCCTTCACTCGCTCGCAGCCCGCGCCGGCGAGCATTTCGCGATACCGGCCGCCGTCCTGCCTACCGCCGCATCAAGGCAGTTCGGCCACCGCCTCCTCCGGGCTCACCTCTTCCTCCTTCGCGGCAGCCTGTGCCTTGGCCGTCGCCTGCGCCGCCATCACCTTCGTGCGCCGTCGGAGTACTACCGTCGCCGCGATGGCGCTGAGTGCGTAGGCTCCGGCGAATACTTTCGGCGAGTTCAGGCGGTTGCCGGTGGCGTGGTCGATCGAGTACCGGCCTGGGCCCGTGATCGCCAGGCCTGTCGCGGCCAGTGCGAGGAAGGCTGGGTATTCGTAGCCGCCGCCGCTGTTGAAGAAGCCGGAGGGTCGGTGCACCTCCACTGCGGCCGACATGGCTCCGACCACTGCCGCGCCGGCGGCGGGGGTGGCGGCGCCGAGGGCCAGGAGGAGGCCGCCGCCGGATTCGCTGAGGCCCGCCATGGCGGCGTTCGGGAGGCCGGGGCGGAAGCCCATGGCGTGCATCGCGCCGGCTGCGCCCTTCAGGCCGCGGCCGCCGAACCAGCCGAAGAGCTTCTGCGTGCCGTGGGCGATCAGAATGCCGCCGGTGCTCAGGCGCAGTGCCAGCAGGCCCAGGTCGGTGCGTTCTCGGCAGGCCATGGGGGCTCCTTCCGGCGGGCGGTTGTGTCCTCCCACTATTGGCCCACGACGCCGGGCGCGCCGCTCGGAGGCGGCCAGTCGGACCAGGGCCGGGCACGCCGGGCACGCATCAGACGCCGGCCGTGACCGCCACACCGAGCGCCATCAGCACGACCCCCGTCGTCACGCTCAGCCCCGCTGCACCCCCGGACACGAAACGCGAGCCCGCCCGCGCGCCACCAGCAGCGTGAACACCACGTACCAGCCCGCCGTCACCGCCGCCGACAGCGCCCCGTCACCCATCGCAGTCGCCGGTGATCGCGATGTTATTCTCGATCGCACAGGAGTCCGGCACAGGAGTCCATCGGGAGGCACACGGGGTGAGCGGCGAGGAATACCGCGTCGACGACCTCGCGCGCCTGTCGGGCATGACGGTCCGCAACATCCGCGAGCACCAGTCCCGCGGCCTGCTGCCGGCCCCGACCGTGCGCGGCCGGGTCGGCTTCTACGGCCCCGAGCACCTGGCCCGCCTGGAGCAGATCAAGCGCCTGCAGGCCGAGGGCTTCACGCTGGAGTCGATCCGCCGCATGCTCGGCGGCGGTGCCGAGTTCGCCTCCTTCGCCGCCGCGGTCCACCAGGCTTTCGACGACGGCGACAAGCGCGTGGTCCGCCTGGACGACATCCACACCCTGTTCCCCGGCTTGGACGAGCCGAAGGAAGGCGAGGACAACGCCGACAGCGCCGCCCTCCTGGAATCAGCCGTCGACCTCGGCCTGCTGCGCCCGCTGGGCAACGGCCGCTTCGAGGAGCGCTCCCCGCAGCTGACGCGCATCGGCGCCGAGCTCATGGCCCTGGGCATCCCCCCGGCCAGCGCGCTGAAGGCGGCGGCCGAGGCGCGCACGCATGTGCAGGCCGTGGCGAAGGGCTTCGTGCAGCTGTACATGGACCAGATCTGGGCCCCCTTCGAGGCCGCCGGCTACCCCGCCGACCAGTGGCCGGACATCCTCAGCGGCCTGGACCGGCTGCGGCCGCTGGCGCTGGACTCGATGCTGGCGCTGATGCGGATGGCGCTGGACGAAGCGGCGACGCGGCTGATCGAGGAGCGGGCCGGGCTGCGGTAAGCAAGAGCGGGACGATGAGCGGGGGGCTTGTCAACGATGTGGCTGGACGCTTTCTTCGACGGACTGGAAAGGCTCGTCGACGAGCTGCGCGAACGGCGGCCGCGCGCCGTGTTCTGGACGATCGTCGCTCTGTGGTCGCTGGCCGCCGCCGTCCCGACGGCCGGGGCCGCGCTGACCGGCGCCGGGTGGTTCAGTGTCCTGATTCCGCTGGCGCCGCTGCTCGTCATCGCTCTGACCTGGTTCGGCGGGATCGAGTGGATACCGACCCCGGCGTGGGTCGGGGCCCTGACCGTCTGGGCGCTGCTCCCCGGCGGCCTCGCCACGGCGGGGCCGACGGACGGCGCGGCGAAGGACGCCACGGCCGTGTTCCTGTTCTGCTACGGCCAGCTCCTCGTCGCGCTGCTGGCCGCCGTCTGCGAGCGCCGCGGGTTCTCGGCCAAGACACCGTTCGCGCAGCTGCGGCTGATGCGGCTGCGGCTGATCGCGGCGGCGTTCCCGCTGGCGCTGTCTTTTCGCCCCGGACCGACCAGCCCGACCAGCCCGACCGACCTGGGCACGTCGCACACCGGGCAGGGCTGGCACGAGGTGGCGTGGCTGCTCGTCTTCGCGACGGTGATGGCCGGCTGCGCGCTGCCGGGCCCGAGATCAGCGTTGGTGGCCGCGCTCGCCGTCGCCGTCGGCGCCTGGGCGGTCCTGGCCCACGCCGGCGCGCACGACCGCTGGGCCCAGGTCGGCGGGAACGGCTGGCTCTGGGCCGCGGGTTGCTACCAGTGGCTGCGCGCCTCACGCCAGGACTTCTGGCACCGTGGGCATGAGCGCGTCGGTTGGCGGCGCGCAAAGTCATGGCCCTGAGACCCACGACAGATCGCGCCCTGCCACCCCACTCCTGTAGCTACATCTATACCTATAGCTACATCTATACACTCGATCAGCGCTGGCTCTTCTCCGACGCGGCCGCCCCGCAAGTCTCCGCATCGATCGGTCCACTCGCCCCCGGCACCGCGTTCACATCCGCCAGATCCGGCGCAGCCCGCCGCACCGCGTCGGCCTCCGAGTCGTCCTCCCGAGCCTGCGAAGCCCGCTCGGCCTCGACCCGCGCCAGGTACCGCTCCACTTCCTCCCGCACCGTCTTCTCGTCCCAGCCAAGCACCGGCGCCATCAGCGCCGCGACCTCCGGGGCGGCCGTGACGCCGCGGTCCCAGGTCTCGATCGAGATGCGGGTCCGGCGGGTCAGCACGTCCTCCAGGTGCAGCGCGCCCTCGTGCGACGCCGCGTACACCGCCTCGACCCGCAGGTAGTCGTCGGCGCCGGCGATCGGCTCGCCGAGCGAGGAGTCGGCCGCGACCAGCTCCAGCAGCTCGTCGACGCAGGACCCGTACCGGCGCAGCAGGTGTTCCACCCGCACCTGGTGCAGCCCGGTCCGGCGGGCGATCCGGCCGCGCTCGTTCCAGCGCGCCGCGAAGCCCTCCGCGCCCAGGACCGGGACCTTGTCGGTCACCGACTCCGGGACCTTCGCGCCGTCGGTGGTGTCCAGGTCCTCGACCGCCGCGTCGATGACGTCCTTGGCCATCACCCGGTAGGTCGTGTACTTGCCGCCGGCCACGACCGTCAGGCCCGGCGCCGGGGAGGAGACGATGTGCTCGCGCGAGAGCTTCGTGGTCTGATCCGCGTTGCCCGACAGCAGCGGCCGCAGACCCACGTACACGCCCTCGATGTCCTGCTCCGTCAGCGGCTTGGCGAGCACCGCGTTGGCGTGCTCCAGCAGGTACTCGATGTCCGCGCGGCTGGCCGCCGGGTGCTCGCGGTCCAGGTCCCAGTCGGTGTCGGTGGTGCCGACCAGCCAGTGCCGGCCCCAGGGGATGATGAACAGCACGCTCTTCTCGGTCCGGGATATCAGCCCGGTGCGCAGGTCGATCCGGTCGCGCGGCACGACCAGGTGGACGCCCTTGGACGCGCGCACCGAGATCGCCGCGCGCAGGTCCGCCAGTTCGTGGATGTCGTCGGTCCACACCCCGGTCGCGCCCACGACCTGGCGGGCCCGGACGTCGATGCTGCGTCCGCTCTCCAGGTCCCGCACCACCGCGCCGGTGACCCGGCCGCCTTCGCGCAGCAACCCGGTGACCCGGGTGCGGGTGGCGACGCGGGCCCCGTACTGCGCGGCCGTGCGGGCCAGCGCCATCACGAAGCGCGCGTCGTCGACCTGCGCGTCGTAGTACTGGATCGCGCCGACCAGTGAGTCGTGGCGCAGGGCGGGGGCCCGCCGCAGGGCCGCGCTCTTGGTCAGGTGGCGGTGCCGGGGCAGGGCGCGGGCGCCGCCCATGGTGTCGTAGAGCATGACGCCGGCGCCTATGTAAAAGCGCTCCCAGACCCGGTGCTTCAGCGGCAGCAGGAACGGAACCGGACGGACCAGGTGCGGCGCGATCCGGTTCAGCAGCAGGCCGCGCTCGGTCAGCGCCTCGCGGACCAGGCCGAAGTCGCGCTGCTCCAGGTAGCGCAGGCCGCCGTGGATCAGCTTGCTGGAACGGCTCGACGTCCCGGCGGCCCAGTCACGGGCCTCGACCAGGGCGACGGACAGGCCGCGGGTCGCGGCGTCCAGGGCGGCCCCGGCGCCGACCACGCCGCCGCCGATGACCAGGACGTCGAACTCCTCCTCGGCCATCTGCTGGAGCGCGCCGAGCCGGTACTGAGCGCCCAGGGGTGTGGATTGCACGGTGTTTCCTCCGTTGATACGACGAGTGGGCGCTCTGAGCGCTTCCAGCTTCCTTGCTTCTTGCTTTTGTACTTTTTGCTTGCTTGCAGAGGTGGTGACGGACGGCCGGCGACGGACGGCCGCGGCCGGGCCCGGATCCCCGGGCCCGGCCGATGCGCATCAGTCCTCGAACTCGACCCAGTCCAGCGTCCGCGCCACGGCCTTCTTCCAGTTCCGGTAACCCTTGGCGCGCGCGGCCTCGTCGGCCTCGGGCAGCCAGCGCTTGTCCTCGTTCCAGTTGCTGACCAGCTCCTCGGTCGACTTCCAGAAGCCGACCGCGAGCCCGGCGGCGTACGCGGCGCCCAGCGCGGTGGTCTCGGCCACGACCGGCTTGGACACCGGCACCCCGAGCACGTCGGCCTGGATCTGCATGGCCAGCTCGTTGGCGGTCACGCCGCCGTCCACGCGCAGCACGTCCAGCCGCACGCCCGAGTCCTGCTCCATCGCCTCCACGACGTCGCGGGTCTGGTAGGCGATCGACTCCAGCGTGGCGCGCGCCAGGTGGGCGTTGGTGTTGTAGCGCGACAGGCCGACGATCGCGCCGCGCGCGTCGGAGCGCCAGTAGGGGGCGAACAGGCCGGAGAACGCCGGCACGAAGTACACGCCGCCGTTGTCCTCGACCTGCCGGGCCAGCGACTCGCTCTGCGCCGCGCCGGAGATGATGCCGAGCTGGTCGCGCAGCCACTGCACGGCCGAGCCGGTCACCGCGATGGAGCCCTCCAGCGCGTAGACGGCGGGCTCGTCGCCGAACTTGTAGGCCACGGTGGTCAGCAGCCCGTTCTCCGAGCGGACGATCTCCGTGCCGGTGTTCAGCAGCAGGAAGTTGCCGGTCCCGTAGGTGTTCTTCGCGGTGCCGGGGGTGAAGCAGACCTGGCCGACGGTGGCGGCCTGCTGGTCGCCGAGGCTGCCGGTGATCCGCACCTCGCCGCGCAGCGGGCCGTCGGCGCGGGTGACGCCGTAGCCCTGCGGGTCGGAGGAGGGGCGGATGGCCGGGAGCATGGCGCGCGGGACGTTGAAGAACCCGAGGAGTTCGTCGTCCCAGTCCAGCGTCTCCAGGTCCATCAGCATCGTGCGGCTGGCGTTGGTGACGTCGGTGACGTGGACGCCGCCGTCGACGCCGCCGGTCAGGTTCCAGATGATCCAGGTGTCCATGGTGCCGAAGATCGCGTCCCCGGCCTCGGCGTCGGCGCGCAGGCCGTCGACGTTCTCCAGCAGCCACTGGATCTTGCCGCCGGCGAAGTACGTCGCCGGCGGCAGGCCGGCCTTGCGCCGGATGACCTGGCCGCGCTCGTCGGCGTCCAGGGCGGCGGCGATGCGGTCGGTGCGGGTGTCCTGCCAGACGATCGCGTTGTAGTACGGCCGCCCGGTGTGCCGGTTCCACACCACCGAGGTCTCGCGCTGGTTGGTGATACCGAGCGCGGCCAGGTCGGCGGCGTGCAGGTGCGCGCTGTTCATCGCGGTCTCGATGACCGCCCGGGTCCGCTCCCAGACCTCGGTGGGGTTGTGCTCGACCCAGCCGGCCTGCGGCAGGATCTGCGAGTGTTCGAGCTGGTGCCGGGCCACCTCGTTGCCGCCGTGATCGAAGATCATGAAGCGGGTGCTGGTGGTGCCCTGGTCGACCGCGCCGACGTAGTCAGCCATGAGGATTGCCTCTCTCGCGATGAGCGCTTCGGGGCGCGCTCTGGGCCTTCTGGGGTAGGCCTTCTGGAATGGGCCTTCTGGGGGATGGGAGGGCCGGCTCGGCCGGGGGTCCGGCCGAGTCCGGGACCGGCTACGCGGTCTGCTGCCCCGAGGTCGCCTCCGGGTTGTCGATCGGCACGGCGGCCGGGTCGTCCGGCGAGGTGTCGTCCGACAGGAACGTGCCGATCAGCACCCGGTACAGCCAGGCGCCGATGAGGCCGCCGATGATCGGCGCGACGATTGGCACCCAGAAGTACAAGTCGCCGTATTGGTCTCTGAACGCCGTCCCGTAGCCGGTGAAGAACGACGCCAGCCGCGGACCGAAGTCACGCGCCGGGTTGATGGCGTAGCCGGCGTCGGTGCCGAAGGCCATGCCGATGGCCACCACGAGCAGGCCCACCACGACCGGCGCCATGTTGGCCCCCGGGGAGGTGTTGCGCAGGTCGGTGATCGCCAGGATGCAGAACAGCAGGATGGCCGTGCCGATGATCTGGTCGCGGAACCCGCCCCACATGTGCACCGGGAGCGAGCCGTTGCCGGGCAGCGTCGAGAAGATGCCCTGGCTCTTGATCGTGTGGCCGGGGTCGAACTTCGCGATGACCTCGGTGTAGTTCCAGCGCACGACCAGCGCGGCGACGAACGCCCCGAGGGTCTGCGCCAGGGCGTACGGGAGCACCTTGCGCCACGAGAAGCCGCCGAAGGCGGCCAGTGCCACGGTGACGGCGGGGTTCAGGTGCGCGCCGGTGATCTTGCCGGCCACGTAGACGCCCAGCAGGACGCCGAAACCCCAGGCCCAGGCGATGCTGTCGTGGTTGCCGATGCCGCCGGCGACCACCTGTGCCACAACGCCGATGCCGAACAGCAGAAGGATGAACGTGCCCGCGAACTCCGCGGCCAGCTCTCCCACGAGCCCTTTGGCTCGAACGCGATCCGCCAAGCGATTCGCCATGTCTCCTCCTGACCGGGTGGGACACCCCGGCCGTCCGGGGCGCCTGATGTCCCACACCGAGCGTGTCGAAGCTCACCATGGGATTGACGCACAGCGTGCGTTCCCCGAAACCTCCCGTCAACGGACCCCGTACGACAATGTCGAACTCTGGTCAGGATCCCCGACCTGGGGTACCGTCGCGCGACATGGCGGTAATCTTCGCGGACACCCCGGTCCTGGCCGGTCAGGCCGGCCGGCGTGTCGCGCACGCGCCGCCGGCGGCGTCCCCGCCGTGCCCGCCACCGGGTACGGCGTTCGACGACGTCGACCACCGCACGAAGGGCTATCATCACCGCCATGCCGGGACCCGTGCAGTCCATCGAACGCGCGGCTGCGATCCTGCGCCTGCTGGCGCGCGGTTCCGGGCGGCTCGGCGTGGGCGAGATAGCGGCCTCGCTGGGCCTGGCGAAGGGGACGACGCACGGCATCCTGCGCACGCTGCAGGGCGTCGGCTTCGTCGAGCAGGACAAAGCCAGCGGCAAGTACCAGCTCGGCGCCACCCTGCTGCACCTGGGCACCAGTTATCTGGACGTGAACGAGCTGCGGTCCCGGGCCATCAACTGGGCCGACGCCCTGGCGGCGCGCAGCGGCGAGGCGGTGTGGATCGGGACGCTGCTGGACGGCAAGGTGCTCATCGTGCACCACGTCTTCCGTCCGGACGACTCGCTGCAGAGCCTGGACGTGGGCGCGCTGCTGCCGCTGCACGCCAGCGCGCTGGGCAAGGTGCTGCTGGCCTACGACACGCAGGCCGCCGCCGAACTGCAGGAGACCGAGCTGGCGCCGCTGACCCGGCGCACCCTGGTCACCCCGGCCGCGCTGCGCCGCGAGCTGACGAAGGTCCGCGAGCACGGCTTCGCCACCGACATCGAGGAGTCGACGCTGGGCCAGGCCTCGATCGCCGCGCCGATCCGCGGCTACGGCGGCCTGGTGGTCGGGGCGATCAGCATCACCGGGGCGGTGGACCGGGTGTGTCCTTCGACCGGGAAACCGGACGCGGGGCTGGCCGCCGCCGTGCAGAACGCCGCGCAGATGATCTCGCGGGACCTGGGCGCGGGGCGCTGGTAGGGCTTGGCGCCACCCTGCTCAACCGGTTTCTGAAGCACCGCCGGCACTGCCGGCACTGCCGGCACGACCGCGCCCTGCAGCACCTCGTCCCCCAGCACCGTCCCCCGCCCTCAGCCTGACTCCCCCTCACCGAAAGGCTGCACCATGGTCGCGCACTTCGTGATGTCGATCGACCAGGGCACGACGTCCACGCGCTGCATCCTGTTCGACCGCGGCGGCCGCCTGGTCTCGGTGTCCCAACGCGAGCACAAGCAGTACTTCCCCAAGCCCGGCTGGGTCGAGCACGACGCCGCGGAGATCTGGCGCAACCTGGAGCACCTGGCGCCCGAGGCGCTGGCCAAGGTCGGGGTGGGTGCCGACCAGGTGGCCGCGATCGGCATCGCCAACCAGCGCGAGACCACGGTGCTGTGGGACCGCCGCACCGGCCACCCGCTGGGACGCGCCATCGTCTGGCAGGACACGCGCACCGACGACCTGGTCGCCGAATACGCACGGCGCCCGGACGCCGCGACCGTCCTGGAACACTCCGGCCTGCCGCTGGCCACCTACTTCTCGGCGCCCCGCATCCGCTGGATGCTCGACCACACGCCGGGGCTGCGCGAGCGCGCCGAACGCGGCGAGGTGCTGTTCGGCACCATGGAGAGCTGGCTGATCTGGAACCTGACCGGCGGCGTGGAGGGCGGCGTGCACGTCACCGACGTCACCAACGCCAGCCGCACGCAGCTGATGAACATCAAGACCCTGCAGTGGGACAAGGAGCTGCTGGACTTCTTCGACGTCCCGGCGGCGATGCTGCCGGAGATCCGCTCCTCGTCCGAGGTCTACGGGACGGCGGCGCGTGCCCTGCCCGGCGTCCGGATCGCGGCGGCGCTCGGCGACCAGCAGGCGGCGCTGTTCGGGCAGACATGCTTCGCCCGCGGCGAGGCGAAGTGCACGTACGGCACGGGCAGCTTCCTGCTGCTGAACACCGGCGACACCCCGGTCCGGTCGACGCACGGCCTGCTCACCACGGTCGGATACCGCATCGGCACGGAGCCGGCGGTCTACGCGCTCGAAGGCTCCATCGCGGTCACCGGCTCGCTGGTGCAGTGGTTCCGCGACAGCCTCGGCCTGATCACGACCGCGCCGGAGATCGAAACGCTGGCCCGCACGGTGGAGGACAACGGCGGCTGCTACATCGTCCCGGCCTTCTCAGGCCTGTTCGCCCCGCACTGGAGGAGCGAGGCGCGCGGCGTCATCGTCGGCCTGACGTCGTACATCACGAAGGGCCACCTGGCGCGCGCCGTACTGGAAGCGACCGGCTGGCAGACCCGCGAAGTGGTGGACGCGATGAACGCCGACTCCGGCTTGGCCCTGACCACCCTGAAGGTCGACGGCGGCATGACGGCGGACAACCTGCTGATGCAGTTCGTCGCCGACGTCCTGGACGCGCCGGTGGTCCGCCCGATGGTCGCCGAGACCGTGTCCCTGGGCGCCGCGTACGCAGCCGGCCTCGCGGTCGGCTACTGGCCGGACCTGGAGGGCCTTCGCCGCAACTGGCACCGCGCCGCACTGTGGAACCCGTCGATGGACGCCGGCCGCCGCGAGAGCGAGTACGCGAACTGGCGGCGGGCGGTGGAGCGGACGTTCGACTGGATGCAGCCGGGGGCGGAGAAGACGGGGAAGGGCAAGTAGACAGTCAGGTGCCGGTCGAGGCCGAGGGCTGCGATACCCAAAACCGCGACAGAGGCCCCATCACAGCGCCCCGAGGATCCGGCACACCTCCTCAGTGTCCGTCAGGAACGCGTCGCCGGTGAACGCCAGGCCGGCCAGGGCGCGCTCGGCGGCTTCGGGGTGGCCGGCGCCGCAGGCGTCGCGGACGATGACGGGGATGTAGCCGAGGTCGGTGGAGTGGCGGGCGGTGGGTTCGATGCCGACTTCGGTCGCGGCGCCGACGATCAGGTAGCTGCGGATGCCGCAGTCGCGCAGGACGAGGTCCAGCGGGGTGCCTTCGAAGGCGGACATCGTGATCTTGTCGATGATCGGCTCGTCGGGGGTCGGGTCCAGGCCCTCGACCAGGTGGAAGCCGGGCGAGCCGTGCGGGATCAGCGGCCGGGTGTCTGCGGCGGCGGTCTTGTGCTGCCAGATCTTGGCCTGCCGCAGCTGGAAGACGCCGGCGAGCGCCGCGGGCATGAAGTAGTGGCGCAGGAAGATCGTGCGGATCCCGCTTTCGCGGGCGGCGGCGAGGACGCGCTTGACGTTCGCCAGCAGCTGCTCGCCGTCGGCGATCTGGCGCAGCACGCCGACCTGCATGTCGTAGACGATCAGGGCGGTCTTCGCGGGGTCGAGCGCTTCCGCGAGGGATTCGGGGATTTCCAAGCCGTTGAAACGATCCACGGGAACGACGCTACAGGCAGGCCCGGGCCCGTGAGGCAACCGAGCGCCGACCGGACGACCGGCGTGTCACGACGCTGTCATCCCGTCGGTCGCGGCGAGCTCAGGTGGACCGCGGCCAGCGCCGCGAACTCGGCGATCAACCGGCTCCGGCGGGTCGCGTCCCAGGCCAGGGCCACGCGCGTGGGCCCGAGGTCGGCGATCGACACGGTCACCACGTCAGGACGCTGATAGAACCCGGCGGTCGACGCCGGCAGAATCACGATGCCGCTCCCCGAGGCGACATGCTCCAGCTTCTCCTCGACGGCCAGCGGCGCCGGACCACCCTCGTCCCGCGGCGCGGTATCGCCGGTCAGCGCCTGCCACTCGGGAACTGCCTTGTGCGGCTGCAGCAGCGTCTCGCCGGCAAGGTCGTCGAGATGAATCTCGTCCTTGCTCGCCAGGCGATGCCCGCTCGGCAGCACCACGACCCGCGGCTCCTCGAACAACGTCGTCACCTTTAGGCCGCGCTGGTCGACCGGAAGCCGCACGAAGCTGACGTCAGCCCGGCCGTCCCGCAGCACCTCGACCTGATCGGCCCAACTCGTCCGCAGCACCTCGACCCGCAGCTGCGGATGGGCGGCAGTCAGCGCCCTGACCGCGCCGGTCACGATCAGCCCGGGCATGAAGCCGACGGTGAACGCGTCCGTCCCCCGAGCGGCGCGCCCGACCCGCCGCCGCAGCGCCTCCGCCCCCGCCAGCACCGGCCCGGCATCGGCGTACAGCGCCTCGCCGGCCGGGGTCAGCTCGGTACGCCGCCGATCGCGCACGAACAGCTGCACGCCGAGCTCCGACTCCAGCGCCCGGATCTGGCGCGACAACACCGGCTGCGCGATGTGCAGCTCCTGCGCCGCACGCCCGAAGTTCAGCTCGCCGGCGACCGCCATGAAGTAGCGGATTTTGCGAAGGTCCAGGTCCATGTAGGCCTCCCGGCTACCTGTGATGCCTTGAAGGTATCACAGCCGACCGGACGGGTCTTGGACGCGCGACCGTCGCGCAGCGGATCGTGGACGTCGTAAGGCAGACGGCGACAGCAAAGACAACGCCAACGGCACCAACGAGAAAAGGGAACCGCCATGGACATCACCGGACAGCGCGTCGTCCTGATCGGAGGCACGTCCGGGATCGGACTGGCCACGGCACACGCGGCGGCCGAGCGCGGCGCCCAGGTCGTGGTCGTCTCCGGACGGCAGCAGAGCGTCCAGAACGCGCTCAGCGAACTGCCGGCCGGCACCACCGGCCACGCGGTCGACGTCCGCGACCCGGCCGCGCTCGACACGCTCTTCCAGCAGATCGGCGCGTTCGACCACCTGGCGTACACCTCGGGCGAGCCGCTGGCCCTCTCCCCCATCGCCGAGCTCGACGTCGACACCGCGCGCCGCTTCTTCGAGATCAGGTACTTCGGCGTCCTGGCGGCCGTCCGCGCCGCCGCACCGCACCTGGCCCCGACCGGCTCCATCACCCTCACCGGCGGCTCGGCCGCCCCGCGCCCCGCCCCCGGCTGGGCCGTGGCGGCCAGCATCTGCGGCGCCATGGAGGCCCTGACCCGCGAACTCGCGCTCGAACTCGCCCCGGTCCGGGTCAACCTGGTCCGCCCCGGCGTCGTGGAGAGCCCGCTGTGGTCCGCGCTCCCGGAGGACCAGCGCGACGCGCTCTTCGAGGCCACGGCCAAGACGACGCCGGTCGGGCACACCGGCCGCGTCGAGGAGATCGCGCGCGCCTTCGTGTACTGCATGGAGCAGACCTACGCCTCGGGCGCGATCGTCCCGGTCGACGGCGGCTCCGTGCTGGTCTGAGCCTCGGCCGCCACGGTGAAGTAGTGGCTGTCGCCGAACGGCCCCAGCACCGCGACCGTGGCGGCCAGCCCGAGCGCGACGAACAGCGGCACATCGGACGAAGCCCGCATTGAGTGCTCCAGCACCTGCTCGACGACGGCCGCGGCGACGACGACCGCCGCCTTGCTGACGACCAGCGGGATCAGGTGGATGTCGATCCCGGCGCTTCTGACCTTCGCCTTCAGCGCGGCCATCAGCACGGCGAACACGACGATCGTGCGCAGGGCCTCCTCCCACGGCGGGCGGTGGCGGTTGAGGTACCAGAACAGGCCGATCATCACGCCGCCGAGCAGGTAGCGGATCGACTTCGGCAGACCGGTCAGGGTTGCATTCACGTAGCGAACGCTATTCGGATAACGATCGCTATGTCAATCGCACGGCCGAGCGCGTCGATCACGCTGAGTACGTTGATCACGCTGCGGGCATACGAAAACCGCCGCAGGCAGAACCTGCGGCGGTGCGGTGAATCAGTGACGTGTAAGAGTGCTGATCAGCCTTCGTCAGGCCTCGAGGAGGCCTCGTTGATCCCCCTGAACATCCAGCTCAGCGCCGTCCCGTAGAGCTCGGGACGCACCAGCTCCGGATCGGTCCGCCGCAGCTGCACCAGCCCCTGGAACAGCGCCAGCACCACCGTGGCCAGATCGTCGAACGGAAGATCCTCAGCCTGCCCCCGCGCCTGCGCGCGCTCCGCCAGCAGCCCGCTCAACACATCACGGTTGCCCCGGAACCGCGACGCCAACCGCTCCAGCAACTCCGGCCGACGGATCGCGTACAGCCACAGCTCGGCCTGCAACAGCGCGATGTCGCTGTCCCCGTCCGCGGCCTCGACCAGGATCCGGTTCAGCTCCGCCTGGACCTGCTCCACCGTCTTGTCGCGGCTGCCGACGATCGCCGCCGCCGCGTCCTGCCGCAGGCCGGTCCGGCTGTCCAGCAGCTCCAGGAACAGCTCGTCCTTGCCGCCGAAGTTCGAGTACAGCGCGCCGGTCGAATAGCCGGCGGTCTCGGCGATCTCGTCCACCGACGCGCCGCCGAAGCCCCGGCGCGCGAACACCTGCGCGGCCGCGTCCAGCAGCCGCTCGCGGGTCCGGGCCTTGGCCTCGGCGCGGGTGAGGCGGCGCGGGGGCGGCTCGGCGTCAGGACTCACATAACCGACGCTATGGCGATAGCGATCAAGATGTCAACGCGCGGAAAGAGCGCCGGGTCCCCATCGTCGAGGCCCAGACCGAGGTCAGCCGGTTACCCTGATCAGCATGGACGAGAATCGAGCGCGCCGCGTCGTCGACGCCCTCCGCGAGCGCGGCGTGGACGCGCACGTCGCCAAGGTCAGCGTCTACCAGTTCGGCGTGCGCGTGATGCTGTCGGGCGGACGCCAGGCCGAGTGGGACACCGACGACACCGCGGGCCTGGAGGCCCAGGTGATGAAGGACGGGATGCTGGTCGGGTACGTCCCGACGATCGAGGGCTCCGAGGACTTCGACGAGCAGCAGACCATCGACGCGCTCCTGCGCACCGACTACGACCAGCCGATCGCCACCCGCCGCACCGAAGCGCCGCCGCCCCGGCCGCCGCTGCCCCGGGAGGGCGGCGTGTTCCGCCGGTTCCTCGGCGGATTCCGGGAACGCTGAGGCCAATCGCATGAGCACCCTCGAAGGCCTGACATACGCCGAGATCCAGGGTTTTCGGCCGCTCCTGCTGGACCTGCACCTCCCGGCGCACGCCGGCGCGCACTCGCCGGTGCCGGTCGTGGTCTGGATGCACGGCGGGGCCTTCTGGTCCGGCGATCGGCGCTACCTGCCGTCGAACCTCGCGCCGAACGCGGTGTTCGACACGCTCGTCGCGGCCGGGATAGCCGCCGCGACGATCGACTACCGGTTCTCCGGTGAGGCCAAGTTCCCGGCGCAGTTGCATGACGTGCGGGCCGCGATCAGGTACCTGCGCTCCAACGCTTCGACGTGGGGACTGGACCCGGCGCGCGTGGGTGTCTGGGGCGAGTCGTCGGGCGGGACGCTCGGCGCGCTCGCGGCGCTCTCCCCCGCCGACGATGGAGCCGACCTCCCGATCGCCGCGGCCGCCACCTGGTGCTCGCCCACGGACCTGGTCGCGTTGCGCCATTTCAGCGCCATCGCGGGTCTGCTCGGCGACGACGGCGCTGGCGACCGCGACCGCGACCGCGACGGCGACGGCGACGGCGACAAGCTGAAGGCCGCCGCCACGCTGGCCAGCCCGGTCACCCACGTCCGCGCCGACGCGCCGCCGTTCCTCATCATGCACGGCGACGCCGACCGCAAAGTCCCCGTCGAGCAGGCCGAGCTCCTGCACAAGGCCCTGGTCGCGGCCGGGGCTCGCGCGGAGTTCGCCCCGGTCGAAGGCGCGGACCACGTCTTCGAAGGACACCCCGACGCGCAGCAGCTCGTCGACCAGGTCGTGGCCTTCTTCGTGCGCGAACTCGCCCCGGCCGCCCCGTAGCGACCACCGCGATAAGCACCTACCCCTGTAAGCGCCGCCGCCGCATGTCGATCCGCGACCGCGTCAGCACCGCCGCGCCGCCGGCGGCCAGCAGCGGCAGCGCGACGATCACCAGCGCCAGGAACAGCCACGGCACCGACAGATAGACCCGGTCGCCGGCCCCCATCCTCGGGGCGCCGTACGCGCCGCGTGCCCCGACCTCGATGATCCCGATCGCCGGGAGCAGGCCGAACGCCGCCCCGAGCAGCGCGCCGAGTCCGGCGGTGACCGCGGCCTGCGACGCCGCCAGCTTGCGCCGCACCCGGGACCGCGCGCCGATCGCGGCCAGCGTCTCCAGGTCGGCCTGCGCGTCGGTGATGGCCAGGCCGGTCGCGATGGCCGACGCGCCGAGCATCACCACCCCGGCCACGCCGGCGAGCGCGAGCAGCCCGAGATAGGTGTGGTCCTGGTAGCCGCGCTCGACGTAGAACGGGTAGGTGATTCCGTCCCCGGCGGCCAGATCGGACGCCTTCTGCTCCTGCGCGGCGGTGGGCATGCTCGCGTCGTCGAACAGCAACGCCGAGGGACGGTAGTAGACACCGAGCTTGTCCAGCGGCGCCGGGGCGATGACGGCGTTGGTCCGCTGCCGCGGCGCGTCGACGTAGGCTGCGGGAAGCGTCAGCTGGTTCGGCGGCTGCGTGCATTTCATCGGGCCGTTGACGGCCTGGATGCCGCCGACGTTTTCGATCTCCGATGCGACGCACACCTGGCCCAACCCGACGACGACCGTCGGATTCGGCCCGGCGTGTGAGGCGTCGGGACGGCCGAACACCACGACGCCGCCTCGGCTCAGGACGTTCTCCGCGACAGGATCCTGATACCCGAGCATGGTGCGCAGCAACTCCGGGCCGCCGACGGTGCAACAGCCCGCGTCGCCCCGTTCGTAGTGCCGGTCCGTGATCGACGCCTGCAAGCGCTCGCCCGGAACCACGCCATCGCTGACCAGGGTCGGGGCCAGGATGTAGCCGTTCTCGAGCCCGGGGCGATAGGTCACGCCCTGCACCACGGCGTACTGCCGGGTCGGCAACAGCCCGGCGATCTGCGCCCCCAGCTGCGCCGGGTCCACGCCGGCCTGCGGGTTCAGGCTCAGCGCCGCCTCGCCGGAGCGCAGCTCACTGCTGTACTCCGCGCGCGCCTTGGCGCTGTCGGAGCTGATCACCATCGCGATCGTCGAAGCGCCTGCCACGGCGGCCAGGACCGCCGCGACCGCCGGGGCGGTGCGTCCGCGGTTGCGCGCTCCGTCGCGCAGAGCGAGGCGTCCGCTCAGAGGTAGCAAGCGTCCGAATTTGCCCGACCAGGTAACGAGAATCGGAGTGCAGGCCACGACTCCGAGCTCGGCGACGACCAGGCCCACGGTGACCGGGTAGCTGTTGTGGCCTTCGGCGAACGCGCCCCACAGAATCAGTGCACTTCCGATCGCCGTTCCCACCAGACCGAGGATCGGCAGCTTCCAGTGCGGCGCGGACTGCCCGCGGCGTCCGGTGAGCGCGACGACCACGTCCTGCCGCGCGGTGCTGACGGCGGGCGCCAGCGCGGCGATGACGCCGGTGACCACACCGACCGCGAACGCCGCGAGCAGTTCGAGCGGCGCCAGCCGGAAGCCGCCCGGCGCCTGGTGCGTCGCCCGATCGAGGTACGGGAAGCCGATCGCGGCGCCGGCCACCCCGGCCACCAGCCCGACGCAGCCGCCGACCAGGCCGAGCACCACGCCGTCGGCCAGCACGACGCGGCGCAGTTGCCCGCCGTCCGCACCGGCGGTGGCGAGCAGGCCGAAGTCGCGCCGCCGACGCCGGGCACCGACCGCGAACGCGGGACCGGCGAGCAGCACGACCTCCAACAGGACGATCGTCACGCCGGTCACGGCCATCGCGAACAGGTCCTCGGCGTTGCTGCCGGCGGGGCCGGACATCGGCAGTCCGAGCGAGTAGAACGGCACCTGCGACGGCGGGGGCGGATCGGCCAGGACCTTCTTGGACTCGGCGGTGAACCCGTGCGCGTTCAGCTGCCGGACCAGGTCCCAGGAGACTCCGCCGGGGACGCGGACGAAGTAGAAGGGACTGTCGGCCTGGCTCCCGGTGGTCGCGGCGCTCGCCGTGGTCGTGGTCGCGGTCGTCGCGGTGCTCGCCGTGCTCACCGAGCTGAAGACGGCGTGCGGCGCGAAGATCGTGGAGTCGTAAGGCGCCGAGGTGCTGTCGTAGACGCCGGTGACGTGGACGGTCATCGGCGCCGACGGCGGCGCGCTGCCGTCACCGGATTGGACGCGCACCTCGATGCTGTCACCGGCACCCTTACCGAGATGACGCGCGAGCGCGGAACTGATCGCGACCTGGTCATCGCCACTCGGCGCACGCCCACTGTGCCGGGTCAGGATGCCCGCCTGAAGCGGATCGCCCGGGTCGCACTCCTGGATCCCCGCCCACGTCCGGCCGTCGCCGAGGGTGACGAGCGCCTGGAGGCTGTAGCGCACGTAGGGCCCTGCGACGTGCGACCCCGCCGGAAGCAGCGCGGCGAGGTCGGCGGCGCCACCGGGACCACGCTGCACCTGGCCCGAATCCCCAGCCCGCACCGGAGCCGAGTCGGCCCCATCCGGGCTCTGATACAGCGCCGAACCAGACCCCGCGGATATCCGCGCGTCATACCGCCCCATGTCGCGGACCGCCTGCTCCTGCGTCGTCACCTCAGCACTGCGCCACAACGTGTCGGCGGCAACAGCACCAGCGACCGGCAACGCAATCATCGCCGCCACCAGCAACGAACGACGCTTGTTCCGCCACGCCTCCCGGCGGGCGACGCGCAACGGAAGCCACCAAGCGGCGATCACGGACATATCACAGTACCCGTGCATACTCAGTAGGGTGTGGAGCCATGGAGATATACATACCGGGTATGCATCCACGCCCGCAAGGGGCTCACGGCCGACGTCGGCGACAGCGCAACGTCGGTCAGTGTCGTCCGGCATGATGGCGGCCGTGGACGAGGACTCCTTCTGGCGACTCATCGAGTACTGCACTCCGGACAGCCCTGATCCAGGCAACCGCGGCTTGGTCGCTGCGCTCATCAAGACCCTCGGCAGTGGGCCCGTGTATCGGGTCGTCGGGTTCGCCGAGCAATTGTCGTGGGCGTTGTACCGGCTGGACCGGAACGAGCTCGCGGAGGGCCACTCCGGCGACAGCTTCCTGTACGCCCGCGCCGGCGCTGTCGCTGCCGGCCGAACCGTCTACGAGAGCGTTCTTGCCGACCCGCGCGTGTTCGAGCAGTTCACCAGCGATGGGGCGGAGGAGCTGCTGTACGTACCGGACCGGGTATACCTCGACCTGACCGGCGAGGAATGGGACCGGCGGACCCGCTACAGCTACGAGTCGTACTCGAACGACGATGGATGGGCCAAGGGGTAGCGTCCCAGCCGGAATGAGGACTGACGAGCCTGGTGCATGTCCGTTGATCGTTGCGTGCTATCACAGACGCATGCGCTACACCTCGGAGACCGTGTCCGACGGCGTCATCGAGCGCTTCTTCACGCACGAAGACGCCCACGGCGTGGTCTGGTCGCCGTCCGAGGCGGCGGCACCGCGTGCCAGTCCCCTGATCCTGCTCGGGCACGGCGGCGGGCAGCACAAGGCCGCCGACGCGCTGGTCGCCAGGGCGCGCCGCTACGTCACCGATGGCGGGTTCGCGGTGGCCGCCATCGACATGCCTGGTTACGGCGACCGCCCGCACACCGAGCGCGGCCGGCAGTTGCTCGGCGCGATCAGGGAGCGGTCCGCTGCCGGCGAAGCGCCACTGGCAGCTGACGTCGTCCGCTTCAATACCGAGGTCGCCGCGCAGGCGGTGCCCGAGTGGCGGGCGACGCTGGACGCGCTGCTCGGCCAGGCCGGCATCGCTGGGCCGGTCGGCTACTGGGGCGTCTCCTTCGGCACCGCCGTCGGCGTGCGGCTGCTCGCCGCCGAGCCGCGCATCGCCGCAGCGGTGCTCGGGCTGGCGCATGGGCGCGCGTTGCTCGACCTCGCGCCGGCCATCACGATCCCCGTCGAGTTCGTTCTGCAATGGGACGACGCCATCGTGCCGAGGGAGGCAGGGCTCGCGCTGTTCGACGCGTTCGGCTCGGCCGAGAAGACCCTGCACGCGAACCCCGGCGCGCACACCGAGACCCCGGCGTTCGAGCTGGACAGCTCGCTTCGTTTCTTCAGCCGCCACCTGCGGCGAGGCTAGCCGATCGGGCTCGACAGGTCCCCCGCCAGCAGTGACTGCGGGACCTGCGTGAACGTCCAGCCGCCGGTGCCGGCGGCGCGTGTGAAGACGTAGACGATGTCGAACCTGGCGCCGGGCCAGGAGGTCGGGGGCTTCGGCGTCACCTGGCCGAGGCCGGCGATGATGTCCGGGATGTGCTGGTGCTCCCAGGCGACGAGCGTCGGCCCCGAAGGGCCGGTCGGGCCCATCAGCCACGTGGCGAGCGCCGCCTCCTGGCCGACCGAGAACTGCGTCTCAAGCGTCACGCCGAGGGCCGAGGCCAGCGGCGTCACCGTCTCCTGCGGACGCTTGCTGTTGCTGCCGCCGGTGCCCGCCGCGGCTGCGGCCACCACCGCGGGCCGGGTCAGACCGGCACGCAGCGCGACCGGCCCGCCGGAGGAGTCGCGCGGGTCGAACAGGCCGACCAGCGCCCCGGCCCGGGTCCAGCCCTGGATCGTGAGCGAGTGGTCGTCCTGCACGCCGTCGGCGGTGAGGCCGTACGGGGCGCCGGAGCCGGTGGGCTTCTCGGCGTGCCGGATGATCATCAGAACGTCCATGCCGCCCTCGCCCACATTGCTTGCGCTTGCGCTACTGCTGCTGACCGCGGCGCCGGCGCCAGCGCCATCCTGCTTATCGTGCTTGTGCTTCCCGCCGCCGGAACACGCGGCAAGCGCCGGCAGCACCCCACCGACGGCCAGCGCAGCGAGCACGCCGCGCCGACCGAATCGCCCCTCTGTCACCCCTGAACCCTATAACAACACCCGAAGTTTCCCCGCCGGTCTGAATCGGCGCCGATTCAGAATCCGCGCTCAATGAGGGATCGAACCTCCAGCTCCGCGCCGAAATCCACCGACGAGCCGCACACCACCTGAACCTCCTTCCGCCGGCCCTCGTAGTCGATCCACACCGGCCCGTCATCCCCGTGCAGCCGATGCAACGACAGAGTGCTGAGTCGCCCGCCGCGCCACACCAGATCCACAGCCAGCCCGCCCCGGCAACGAACGCCCCGAACCGCACCGTCAGGCCACTCCGGCGGCAAGGCCGGCAGAACCCTGACAACCCCGCCATGGCTCTGCACCAGCATCTCCACCACGGCCGCCATCAGCCCATAGTTGCCATCCATCTGGAACGGCGGATGCGTGCTGAACAAGTTGGGCAGCAACCCGCCCCACTCCGTCCCCTCCGGCGGCGCGCTCAGCAGCGGATCGCCGGAGTACGGCTGAACCGCCTCCAACAGCAGCTCGCGCGCCACCGCAGCATCGCGCAACCGAGCCCGCAACGTGATCTTCCACGACCACGACCAGCCCATCGCCCCCGGCCCGCGCCGATCCAGCGTCGCCAACGCCGCCTGGGCCAGCTCCGGCGTCCGATCCGGATCGATCTGGTCCAGCGGGTGGACGCCCACCAGGTGCGACATGTGCCGGTGCTGCGGATCCTGCTCGACGTGGTCCTCGCCCCACTCCAGCAGCCGGCCGTCGGCGGTCAGCCCCGGCGGTCGCAACCGCGGCAGCGCAGTCCTGATCTCAGCACACACCGAGTCCTCGACACCCAGCAACTCCGCGGCCGCGAGGCACCGAGTGAACAGCGCACGGATCAACGCCATGTCCATCGCCGTCGAGACCGACAACGACTCGATCGTCCCGGCGCGCGAGACGAACAGGTTCTCCGGCGAGGTCGACGGAATCGTGTCGAGCAAACCGTCCGCGCCATCCACCAACCAGTCCAAGCAGAACTCGGCACACCCGCGCATCAGCGGCCACGCCCGATCGCCCAGGAACTCAAGGTCCTGACTGAACTCGAAGTGGTCCCACAGATGCTGGGTCAGCCACACACCACCCATCATCCACAACGCCCACGACGGATTGCCGTGCCCCATCCCGACCGGCAGAGCCCAGCCCCACATGTCGGTGTTGTGGTGCGCGAGCCAGCCGCGCGCGCCGTAGAGCTCCCGCGCGACCGGCGCCCCGGCCTCGGAAAGCCGCTCGATCAGGCCGAACAGCGGATCGTGGCACTCGCCCAGACCGGCCTGCTCGGCGCCCCAGTAGTTCATCTCGGTGTTGATGTTGATCGTGTAGTTCGACGACCACGGCGGGCTCAGTTCCTGGTTCCAGATGCCCTGAAGGTTCGGCGGAGGACCGCCGCCGGGCCGGGACGCCGAGGCCAGCAGATACCGGCCGAGCTGGACGATCACCGTCGCCGTCAGCTGCTCGTCCTTACCGGACAACACATCCGCGGCTACGTCGAACGTCCCGGACCGGCGCGCGCCGATCGTCAGCTCCATACCGCCGAGCAGTCCGCGCAGATCCTCTTCGTGCTCGCGCAGCAGCTCAGAAGCCCCGCGCGCGGCAGCGACCTCAGCACTCTGCGACGCACGTCGCAGGTGTTCGTCCCGCGAAGCCGGAGAGTTCCGCGACCAGAAGTCGGCGCCGCTCGTCGAGCTGGTCACCACGACCAGCAACCGCGAAGCCCCAGCCACCCGCACGACCCCGTCGACCACGCGCACGTCGCCGTCGGTGTCGACGGCCATTGCCGCCACGCCGAACGGGTCGTACCCGTCGACCGGACCCTCGACCGGACCGTCGCCATAGCGATGCGGCGGCGCGGTCGGCTCGTGCGTCGGAGCGCCGTCGATCGGCATCTCGACGGCCAGGCTCAGCCCGGTCCGCCCCACGACCCGCAACTCAGAAGTGAGTTCGAGGTCGATGTCGACGCTGCCCTCGGCGACCTCCAGCGCGACGCACAGCGCCCCGGCCGGCCGACTCGCCCACGTCCGCCGCACGATCCGGCGGCCGTCCAGCTCGATCTCCTCGGCGACGACACCGCTGTCGAGGTTGAGCGTCCGGCCCCGGTAGTCGCCGTCCCCGTCGAGAGACATCCAGAGATCGACGAACGGCAGGTACTCCTGGCTGTACCGGCCCTCGAACAACATCGCCAGACTGTCAGCCCGCCGATAGTCCTCCGCCCGGATCGCCTCGCGCAGCTCGGCAAGCCGCTCCGGACCGGCACCCGCACCGAGAACCGCGGCGAGCCCCTCAGATGGGCTCGACGGAGTGCCGGACCACACGCTGGAATCGTTGATCTGCCAACGCCCCAGCCGCACCCCGCCGAAGACCATCGCCCCGAGCCGGCCGTTCCCGACCGGCGCGGCCTCGAACCAGCTGCCCGCCGGCCGAGGCCAGGCCAGCTTCAGATCGCGTGACGTCACAGCATGATCCGGTCTACGTCGGGCGAGTAGGTGGTGGAGTCAGGACCGGTGAAGGTGATGGTGTTGGCTCCGGCCCGCAACGGCAGGGTGATCGTCAGGGTTCCGACCGTGTTCCAGCCGCCGGTGCCGGGGGCCTGGACGGTGGTCTCCGGACCGCCGTTGGCGCTGTAGGTGAGCGGACGGCCGTTGGTGTCGCCGTCGTCGTAGACCACGGTGATGGTGTGCGGGCCCGCCTTGGCCGCCTTGACCCCGGTGAACGTCAGCGCGCCCTCGTGGCCGAGGCTGCCGACCTTCTGCGATCCGGAGCAGCCGCTGCATCCGGTGACGGCCGCGCCGCCGGTCAGGACGTTCAACGGCGACTCCGCCTCGTACGAGACCAGGCTTCCGCCGCTCGGCACGACCTTCAGCAGCCGGGAGCCGTGCGCCGGCAGCGTGGCGGAGAACTGGCCGGACATCGCGCCGAGGCTCTGGTGCGTCCACAGGTCCCGGACCGTCGCCGATCCGCTGACGCCGAGCGAGGCGAACGGCGCGGTGACGGTCGCCGGGGCCGTGCCGAGGTTGAAAAGCGCCACGGTGAGCGAGCCGTCGGGGTTGCGGCTGTACCAGACTTGCTGATCAGTGTCCTGTGTCAGCGGCCGGGCCGGACGGCCGGCCTGGTCGACCCCGATCACCTCGTCGTTGCCGAGCAGCGACAGGCCGTAGGAGTCGAGCTTCGTCAGGTCGTCCCCGGTGTACAGCGGCGCGGCCTCGATCGCCCACAGCGTCATGTAGCTCTGGCGCTCGTCGTTGGTCAGACCGTCCATCGAGCCGACTCCGACGTCCAGGGAGTCCAGGTTGTTCCAGCCGCCGGGCTTGGCGTCGGCGATCCACGGGATGACGTCGGTCCAGCGTCCGACCACCGAGTTCTGCCAGGTCACCAGCGAGTTGCAGTAGCACTCCACGTCGGTGTCGATGCGCCAGCCGTTGGAGTAGCGCTGCCAGGTGGCCACGTGCGCGTGGTCCAGCGACCAGGACAGGACGAACTGGATGTCCCGGCCGGTCCGCTTCAGGGCCTGCGACCACGCGGCGACGTCCGCGGTGTTGTCGTAGTTGTTGCCGCTCTTCACCGAGCCCGGGCCGACGCCGTCCATCTTCAGGAAGTCCATGCCCCAGGAGGCGAGGCGGTTGGCTTCGGCGTCGACGAACTTCTGCGCGCAGGGATTGGAGAAGTCGATTTTGTAGGCGCTGTCCCAGCCGTTCGTGGTGCGCAGATCGGAGTAGACGATGTCATGGGTATGACACGAGGGCGCACCGGCGATCGGGAAGTTCCCGGCCTGGTAGTCGGCGATCTCCAGCCCGACCGGCAGGTACAGGCCGAGCTTGAGGCCTTCGCGGTGGACGTGGTCGGCGACCGCCTTGATGCCGTCGGGGAAGCGGGTCGGGTCGGCCTTCGGGATGCCGTTGCCGTCGTACTCCGTCTTCCACTTGTCGTCCACCCACCAGCCGGCGTCGATGTTGACGTAGGTGTAGCCGTGCGGCTTCAGCTTGGCGGCCATGACGTCGGCGTTGGCGATGACCTCGGCCTCGGTGAGCGAGCCGCCCTGGCCGGCGGCGTTGACGCCGGGAGCGGTGGTGGACTCCAGACTCCAGCTGCTCCAGCCCATGTAGGGCTTGGCGGCGGTGGCGACGTTGGCGGCGGTCGCCACGTCAACGGCGGTGCTGCCGCCGTCGGCCGTCCCGGGAGCCCGGGCGGCGCCGGCGGCGTCGGGAAGCTGGATCAGCCCGAGCGCCGGCAGCGTGCCGAGCAGGGCGGCGAGCACGACCGCGCGGCGCGGCCGTCTGATGCTTATGCGCATGATGATTCCCTCAGGTCAGGTCTTGCTGGCCCCGATGGTCAGACCGCCCACGAAGTGGCGCTGCAGGACCAGATAGATGAGCAGCGTCGGGATGCACGTCAGGAGCGCCCCGGCGGCGATGAGGTTGGGATTGGTGAAGTACTCGCCCGACAGCCCGGCCAACGCCGAGGTGACGGGCCGCTTGTCGCCGGTCTCCATGAGGATCAGCGACCAGAAGAAGTCGTTGTAGATCCAGATCGACTCCAGCGTGGCCAGCGCGGCGAAGGCCGGCCGGCACAGCGGCAGGATGATCTGGAAGTACTGCCGCCACACCGGCGCGCCGTCCACCAGCGCCGCCTCGCTGATCTCCCGCGGGATCGTGCGCATGTAGTTGCTGAGCACGAAGACGCAGAAGCCGCACTGGTAGGCGACGTGGATGGTGATGACGCCGAACGCCGAGTCGTAAAAGTACCCGGAGCCGCTCAGGAAGCTCGGCAGCGGCAACTGGAGGTAGAGCTTGTACAGCGGAGTGATGATCACCTGGGCCGGCAGCAGGTTCCCCGCCGTGAACAGCATCAGCAGCGCGATGTTGAACCGGAAGTCGAACCGGGAGACGAAGAAGGCCACCGCCGAGGCGAACAGCAGCGTCAGCAGCACCGCCGGGACGGTGATCAGCAGCGAGTTCCAGAAGAAGTGCGGCATGCCGGACTGGTCGAACGCCGTGCTGAAGTTGTCGAAGCTCAGGCCGTGCGGCCAGCTCAGATAGCCGTGTTCGGCGGTGTCCGAGTACGAGCGCAGCGACGTGAACAGCGCCCAGGCCAGCGGGATGAGCCAGCCGACCGAGACCAGGGCGAGGAACACGTGCCGGCCGAGCCCCCGCGGTCTGCGGCTCCGGGTCGCCGGACGCCCGGCCGGGGCCGCCGCCTTCGGCAGGTCGGTCGCGGTGGTCGTGGTCATGCCTGGCGCTCCTTCCGGAAGTTCTGCACGAGGAAGGTGACGATCGCGGCGAGCGACACCACCAGCAGCACGGTGGCCAGCGCCGAGCCGTACCCGGGGCGGGGCGACTCACCGACGGTGTTGTTGGTGATCAGCAGCGACAGCAGCTCCAGGCCCTGTTTGCTGCCGTTGTTGCCGGAGAGCACGTAGACCATGTCGAACGCGCGCAGCGACTCCATCACCGTGACCACGATGATCGTCACGTTGATCGGCTTCATCGCCGGCACGATCACCCGCAGGAAGGTCTGCCGGCCGTTGGCGCCGTCGATCGCGGCCGCCTCGCGCAGCGAGGGGTCCACGCTCTTGAGGCCGGCCAAGTAGAGGATCATCACGTAGCCGGTGTGCCGCCACGCCGAGGCCACGAGCACCGCCCACAGGTTCAGGTGCGGGTCGCCGAGCCAGTCGATGTAGTGCTTGCCGCTGGGGTTGTTGGTCCCCAGCACGCTGTTGAGCAGGCCGTGGTCCGGGTCGTAGACGATCTCCCAGATGAACCCGACGACCGCCGTGGACAGCACCACCGGCAGGAAGATCGCCATCTGGTAGACCCGGCTGAACCTGATCTTGCGGTCCAGCTGGTAGGCCAGGAAGATGCCGGCCGGCGTCGGCACCAGCGCGGTGAACACCATCCAGATGACGTTGTGCTCCACGGCCGGCCAGAACGGCGGGTAGTTCGTGAAGATGTTCTTGTAGTTCTGCAGGCCGACCCAGTGGATCGAGGAGAGCCCGATGCCGTCCCACTGGGTGAAGGAGATCCCCACCGAGGCCAGCGCCGGGAGCCAGACGAAGGCGAGCAGCGCGAGCAGCGGCACCCCGATCAGCACCGCGAGGAAGAGCTTGTCCCCGACGGACAGCACCCGCGTGCGGGGTCTGCGCCGTGGTGCCGCGGCCTTGGCGTTCTTGCCGGTCACGTCAGCTGTGAGGGCCATGCCACTCCCCTTCGTCCTCTTGCCGTCCGCCGCCCGCCATCAGGACGTGAAGTACTGGGAGCGCTGGGACTCGATCTTCTTCAGCGTGGACGCCCCGTCGTCGGGCGAGGCCAGCCACTGCGCGAATCCGGGTTCGACCACGGCCGAGATGAAGCCCGGGTCGCTGTCCCGGTCGCCGAACTGGGTGATGTACTTCGCCGAGGCGATCATCTGCGCCGACTTCTGCTGCAGCGCGTTGTACTTGCTGGTGTCGGCCTTGGTGCTGGCCCCGACGTTGCTCGGGTCGACGCCCGCGTAGACGGTCTCGGCGGCCGAGGTGCCGATCCACTCGAGCATCTTCTTGCCGGCGTCCACGTGCTTGGCCTTGGCGCTCAGGACGAAGCCGTCGGTCGGCGCCTCGACGGCGTCCTGACCGTGGGTCGGGTCGATGGCCGGGAAGGCGAAGAAGTCCATGTCGTCGCGCAGCGACTCGTCCGTGATCGCCTGGCCCATGAACAGGCCGGTGACCGTCATCCCGGACTTCTTGTCGAACACCGACTGCGCCGCGTCCTGCCACTTGCGCCCCGAGGCGCCGGCCTCCAGGTACGGGGAGAGCTGCCGCCAGTGATCCATCACGGCGTTCAGCCGGGGGTCGGACCACGCAGCCTTGCCGCCCATCAGCTGCATGTGGAAGTCGTAGCCGTTGATCCGGAGGTTGAGATAGTCGAAGGTCCCCAGGTTGGTCCAGGAGTCGCCGCCGCCGAAGCCGGCCGCGAGCGGGGACAGGCCGTCCTTCTTCATCTGCGCGCACAGCGCGACGAAGCTGTCCCAGTCGGCGGCCGGCTGGTAGCCCTTGGCGGCGAACAGGCTCTTCCGGTAGAAGACGCCCCACGGGTAGTTGTAGAGCGGGACGAAGTAGGCCTTGCCGTCCAGGCCCAGGCTCAGCTTCTTCGCGGCGTCGGAGAAGCCGCCGCCGATCTGGGCCCAGACGTCGTCGATCGGGTGCAGCAGGTTCTTCTGGGCGAAGAACTGCATGCGGTAGCCGGCGAACCAGGTGACCACGTCCTCCGGGGTGCCCTGCAGGTACGCGGTGATCTGCTGGGCGAAGGTGTTGTGGTCCAGGGTGTTCGTGCGGACCTGCATGCCGCTGGCGGCCGTGTAGGCGCTGGTGAGCGCGCCGTAGGCCTTGCGCGGGGTCGGGTCCGAGCCGTCGGAGCCGAACGTCACCTGGCTGCCGCCGCCCCCGCTGCCGCTGGAAGAGGCGTTGCTCTTGCCGCAGGCGGCGAGCGCGGGGCTGGCCAGCAGCAGGCCGGCGCCGCCTATCGCGCCGCGAAGCAGGGTACGACGATCGGTGATCGGTCCACGGGACATGGTCGTCCTCCTGAGTGAGGGGTGAGGGTATGGGAGATCGCCTGCGGGCGGGCAGGTCCCCGTGGTGCGTCGAAGGGTGCGTCGAAGGGTGCGTCGAACTCCGGGTCCGGCGGGTGCCGGTCCGGTCAGAGGTCGGGGGTGTTCGGTGTTGTGAGGGTCGAAGCCGAAGCCCGCTAGCGGCGAGCGGGCGCGAACAGGGTCTGGATGCCGACCGAGGCGGCGCCGCGCGCCCACTCCTCGAACGGCAGCGGCCGGATGGTGAGCGGGCACCGGGCCGCCGCACCGAAGGCGTGGGTGGCGTACGCCTCCCGGATCTCGGTCTCGAACAGGTCGTAGGCGTCCAGGCCCTCCCCGGACACCACGATCCGCTCCGGGCCGATCAGGTTGACCACGGCGGTGATGCCGAGCCCGATCGCGGTGCCCGCCTCGGAGAACAGGGCGCGCACCGGGGCCGAGCCGGACCGGGCGAGCTCGGCGGCCTCGGTGAAGGTGAGGTCGTCGCGCCCGGTCAGCTGCCGGGCCCGGCCGGCGATCGCCTCAGTGGCGGCGATCGCCTCGACGCAGCCCCGGGCCCCGCAGTGGCAGCGCGGTCCGGAGGCGTCGACGCAGACGTGGCCGACCTCGCCGGCCACGCCGTAGGCCCCGGACAGCAGCCGGCCGCCGGTGACGATGCCGCAGCCGATGCCGGCGCCGACGGTGACCAGGGTGAAGTCGTCGGTGCCGACGCCGTCGCCGAACCAGTGCTCGGCGACGGTGAGCGCCTTGACATCGTTCTCGACCACCACGGCCAGGCCGGTCGCCGCGCCGACCGGACCGGCCAGCTCGACGTTCTCCCAGCCCAGCAGCGGCGAGAGCCGGACCAGGCCGGCGGCCGGATCGACGTCGCCGGAGACGGCCAGGCCCAGCAGGCGGGTCCTGGCGCGCAGCTCCGGTTCGGCGTCGAGCAGTTCGTCGACCAGCGCGGTGAGGGTGGCCAGCACGGTCGCGGGCCCGCAGTCCGCCAGCGGCCGGTGTGCCGAGGTCCGGATCCGCGCCTTGAGGTCGCAGACCACGCCGATCACCTCGTCGGCGGTCACCTTCACCCCCGCGACGAACTCCCGGTCCGGGGTGATCGCCAGCGGGCTCACCGGGCGGCCGGCGCCGGGCGCCGTCCGCTCGGAGTCCAGTTCGTGCAGATAGCCGTCGTCCAGGAAAGGCCGGGCGGCCTTGGTGACGGCGGCCGAGGAGATGCCGAGCCGCCGAGCCAGGTCGACCCGGCTGAGCGGGCCCTCGGTCAGGACCATGGCCAGCACGGCGGTCGCAGCCGGGGTGGCGGCGAGCGGCTGGGGTGCTCTGTACCCCATCCAGGAGCTCGGCTTCGGAGACATGGCGGAAACCTAAGCGCAATAATTTCTTTCGTCAAGTATTGATTCCGAGCGAAGGCCCGCCCTACGCTCGCAGCTCGCGGCTCCCACCGCCCTAGACCTGTTTGGTGAGGTTGACCTGTGCGTGTTCCCCCGCAACCCGTGACCTACGACGCTGCCCGCGGCACCTGGCTGCTGACCACACCCGACACCAGATACCTGCTGCGCACCGATCCGGACGGCAGCCCCCGGCACGTCGCGTGGGGCACGCCGGAGGCCGTCGCAGCCCACGCCGACGCCGGCGCCCTGACCTCGCCCGGGAACGCCAACAGCTTCGCCGGCGACGGCGTGGCCGACGAACTCGGCATCGAGACCGGCGCCCGCTTCGGCCCGGCCGGCCTGCAGGTCCGCTTCGCCGACGGCACGCGCGGCGCGCAGTGGGGCCCGGCCGCTCACGAGATCAGCACCGGCCCCGATAACAGCGACGGGCACCTGGTGATCCGGCTCCAGGACCGCCGCTACCCGCTGTCGGCGGAGCTGCACTACCGGGTGTATCAGGACACCGACGTCATCGAGCGCTGGACGGTGCTGGCCAACGACGGCCACGAGCCGATCAGCGTCGGCCGCCTGGACTCGGCCGCCTGGAGCCTCCCGCGCCTGACCGACTACCGGATGAGCCACGTGGTCGGCGGCTGGAACCACGAGTTCCAGCCGCGCCGCGGCCAGGTCCCGGTCGCCGAGACGGTGTTCACCAGCCGCCGCGGCCTGACCGGACACCAGGCCAACCCCTGGCTCGCGATCGACGACGGCACCGCCGACGAGGACCGCGGCGCGGTCTGGAGCACGGCGCTGGCCTGGAGCGGGAGCTGGCGGATCACGCTGCACCGGGACCCGTCCGACCGCGTCACCTGGACCGGCGGCTTCGGCCACGAGGGCATCGGCTGGACCCTGGCCCCGGGCCAGAGCCTGGCCACCCCGGTCTTCGCCGGCCTGCACACCACCGGCGGCTTCGGCGGCGCGGCCCGCGCCTGGCACGACTACGTCCGCCGGCACGTGTCCCCGACGCCGCACGAGGACCGGCCTGTCGTCTACAACTCGTGGGAGGCGACCGGCTTCGCCGTGGACGAGGCCGGCCAGCTCCGGCTCGCCGAGGCCGCCGCCGGGATCGGGATCGAGCTGTTCGTCCTGGACGACGGCTGGTTCGGCGGCAGGCGCGACGACACCGCGGGCCTCGGCGACTGGCAACCGTACCCGGGAGCGTTCCCGCAGGGCCTCGAACCGCTGGTGGAGAAGGTGCACCAGCTGGGCATGCGCTTCGGACTGTGGGTCGAGCCGGAGATGGTCAACGCCGACAGCGACCTGTACCGCGCGCACCCGGACTGGGTCGTGCACACACCGAACCGCGACCCGACCGAGCTGCGGCACCAACTGATGCTGAACTACGGACGCGCCGACGTGGCCGAGTGGGCCCACCAGTGGCTCGACCAGCTGGTGCGCGAGTACGGGATCGACTTCCTGAAGTGGGACGCGAACCGCGCCGTCACCGACGCCGGCTGGCCCGGGCATCCCGACCCCGACCGGCTGTGGATCGACCACACGCGTGCCGTCTACCGCATCATGGACCAGCTCCGCGCCGACCACCCGCGGCTGCGCATCGAGGCCTGCGCCGGCGGCGGCGGCCGTGCCGACCTCGGCGTGCTGGCGCGCACGGACCAGGTGTGGACGTCGGACAACACCGATCCGGTGGACCGGCTGGCGATCCAGCACGGCTTCGGGATGGTGTTCCCCGCCGAGGTCATGGCGGCGTGGGTGACCGACAGCCCGAACATCGCGACCGGTCGGACGACGCCGCTGCGGTTCCGGTTCCACGTCTCGATGGCCGGCGCGCTGGGGATCGGCGGGAAGCTGACGGAGTGGACGCCGGACGAGTTGGAGGAGGCTGCGGGGTTCGTCGCGCAGTACAAGCGGATCCGGCATGTGGTGCAGCACGGTGTGCTGTATCGGCCCTCGACGGAGGGGCGTTCGACGGCAGTGCACTATGCGTCTGCCGATGGTGCGGAGCATGTGGTCATCGCTTGGCGGACCGCTACTGGGTTCGGGCTGCCGCAGCCGTTGGTGCGGCTGAGCGCGCTGGATGCTGAGGCCGAGTACTACGACGTCGATCGGGACGTGCGGATCAGCGGCGCGGTGGCGCGGACCGGGTTGGAGGTGGAGCTGCCGGGTGGGGATTACGGCAGTGCTCTGCTTCATCTGCGGCGGGTGTAGGCGACGCTCACAGGCGGCGCGTGATCATCGCTCCGGCTACTCAACGCCGGCGATGATCGCGCGCGCCGTCCGCGCCGCTCGTTCCGCGGTCTCGTCCAGCGCGTCCGGCTCGATGCCGAACAAGCCCTGGCGCAGGAACACGGCCAGCCCGTGGGCCGCCGAGGAGATCCGCAGCAGGAGGTCGAAGGCCGCCGCCTCGTCCGAAGCCACGCTGCTGGCGAGCGGAAGCAGCGTCGCCAACAGAAGGTCGCCGGCTTCGGCGAGTTCGGGATGGCGCGCCTTGTCGAGGCCCGCGTAGAAGGTCACGTCGAACAGCGCCGGCCGCTCGGCGGCGAAGCGCACGTAGGCGGCGGCGAACGCGGCGAGCTGATCGGCCGGGTCGTCGAACCCGGACACCGCCGCCGAGTACAGCTCCCGCTGCTCGCGGTAGCCGGTGACGGCCAGCGCCGCGAGCAGCGCCTCCCGGTCGGCGAAGTGCTTGTAGGGCGCGGCGACGCTCACGCCGGCACGACGGCTCGCCTCGTTCAGGCTGAAGCCGTGCGGCCCCTTCTCGGCGACGAGTTCGAGGGCCGCCTTTTCCAGGGCGTTGCGCAGGTCGCCGTGGTGGTGGCCGGTGGGGCGGCGCTTGACGGGGGGCGGCATGGGGTTAAGGTTAACACTATTCACCAGGTAAATGGTGTTCACCTTGCGAGGAGAGCGAGAGACCCTTGTCCAGCACGACCAGCACGACCAGCACAGCCGCCGCACCGGCGTTCCGCGTCCACCACATCAGCCTGTCGGTCGCCGACCTCGACGTGCAGGAGCGCTGGTACCGCACCGCCCTCGGCCTCGATCAAGTCGAGGAGCGCCTGGAACTGCCCGAAGCCGGCGTCCGCACCGCCATCCTGAGCAACGGCGCGGGCCTGCGCGTGGAATTCACCGAGCGCGCAGGCTCCACACCGATCGACACCCCGGACCCGTTCGCGGCCACCGCACGCCAGACGTTCACGCACCTGGCGCTGCACGTCGCCGACCTCGACGCCGCCTTCGCGCGCCTGACCACCGAATGCGCCGCGCCCGCCGTCGTCAAGCCCGGCCCCGGTGCCACCGCGGGCGTCCGATACGCCTACGTCCACGACCCCGAGGGGAACCTCATCGAGCTGATTCAGCCCGCAACTCACTGAGAGGCGTTGCAGCCGGCAGCTTCCGCACCGCGGCTCTCAGCCGCCGGCGACCTCCGCGCTGATCTGCGCGAACTGCGCACCCATCGCCTCGGCGAGCGCCTGCGCGCCGGACAGCGGCCGGACCATGACCATGAAGTCGTCGATCTTGCCCTCGTCGTCGAAGTGCAGGAAGTCGCAGCCGTTGACCTGCTTGCCGTTCACCGTGGCCGTGAACACGAGCGCGTGGTCGCGGCCGTCCGCGCCGGCGATCTCGCGGACGTAGCGGAAGTCCTCGAACACCCGCAGGACGCCGCGCAGGATCGCCGCGGTGATCGGCTTGCCGGGGTAGGGCTTGAACGCGACAGGGCTGGTGAACACGACGTCGTCGGCGAGCATCGCCTCGATCGCCGCCGTGTCTCGGGCCTCCACCGCCGCACGGAACGGGTGCATGGTGCTCCTGGTCGGGCAAGCTGAGCTACTGCTCAGTAACGACTGGGTCGTGCCCCACAATAGCCCTCCCCGGCGTTCCCTCAACCCGTCACGGTGATGTGCCCTCCGGTCCCGATCCCGACCGGGACCGGCCCCTGGCAGCCGTGCACCGGCGTGGCCGCCGAGTCGAGGATGCCGGTGACCCAGTTGTCGGTGCCGTCGTCGTAAACCGACCAGGCTACACGCTTGCCGACGAGCGTCGCGTTGCCGCTGGACGCCGTGATCTGCCCGGTCGCCACCGCGTCGTCGCCGCCGACGTCCAGGCAGCTGATCGTGCCGCTGTAGCTCGTCGACTTGGCGATGTCGGGCTGGTAGAGCGAGTACGTGAACGTGCCCTGAGCCGTCGTCGTCGCGGCCCCGGCGGCGACGGCCGCGCTGGTAGTCAGCGTGTAATACCCGCCGGTGGCCGGATCGACCCCGGTGACCGTGCCGCTGAGCTGCCGCGCCGGCACCTGGCTCGGCTGGCCGCCAGTCAGGGTCCTGGCACCGGTCGGTCCAAGCCGGCCGCCGCTTTTGACAATGACCGAGCTACTGGAGAGCGGGAAGAACGGGACAGCACCCTGCCCCTCGGCAACCGGCTGCCCCGCGAACCCCCAGACGAATCCCACGCGCGTGCCGTCGGGACGCTCGTCGAACGTCATCGCGACCTTGGCCCCGACCAGGGTGAGCCCGGGGTTGGCAGGATCATCGGCGGCCGTGATCACCCCGTTCACCACGGCCATCTGCCCCGCCGCCGCCACGGAGACGACGGTTCCGGAGAACTCCGTGTACAGCGAACCGTCAGCGCGCCGATGGGTGACTTCGAAGGTCCCGGACGGATCGGGCGACGCCTGAGCATTGACAGTGAAGTCGATGGGGTCCCCGGCCCATTGCGGAAAGAGGTCGCCAGGCAGATTGCCGCTCCCCTGCCCGATGACAGAAACCGCCGATACCCCCGGAGCCTCGGCGGCAGCAGTAGTGGCCGTCCCCGCCGCCACACCGACGGCGACAAGCACAACAGCAAACCGATGACGCAGTGCAGACATCATGAACTCCCCGTTCTGGATGTTGACGGCGTTAACTTGCCGCCCCAGCCAGCATGCCGAACCGATGTTAACGGCGTCAACTTCCGGCCGAGCAAAGAACGGCGAGCAGCGCCACTTACTCAGGACTCTGGCATCTCATCCCCGCCGGTCCGGATGGCGTAGATCACCGCCTGCACCTTCATCACGACCGGCCACAACGGATGCCCCGTCCCGGCCCGCCCCCAGAACGCCTCGGTCGGCAGATCGGCGAAGCGCCCCGCGCCGGTGTTGACCACATGCACGCGAGTCATGCCGCGCGGCGGACGCTCCCCGTCATCCACCGACGAGAAGTACTTCAAGTAAGCCTGCGTCGTGGTGAGCAGCCGCCGCGCCGACCGTTCGGCAGCCGCCGCCTCCAGCAGGCCGACCGGACCGCTGACATCGACGTAGAGGTTCGCCGCGCCGCCGGCGACCACCGACAGCGCGACGTAGCCGTTCTCCTGACCGACGTCGACCAGGATGCCGTGCACGTCCGGGTGATCGGGGTGCCGCGGGATCGGTCCACGCTGCGCCGACTCCAGCGCCATCAACCGCATGGCGCTGTAAAGATCCCTGTCGGACGGCGCGTTCTTCCCGCGATTGTTCTTGGCGAACATGCTCACCTCCGGATAACCCGAAACGGAACGTGGTGGACGACCCCGCTTCCCCGTGACTGAGCAGATCCACAGAGTAAGCGGCCGTATCAGAGCACGGCATTCCGATCGGGCAGTCGAGCCCAAACCGTGACTTCCCGGCGGAGCCGGCCGACCGGCGCGGCACCGCCCCCGCGCAAGCCTCCCGAAACAACCCCGACACAAACCATTGCGTCACCGGAAACCCCGGTGCTACCGTCACGCCACGCCACATCGAATCAGTTCGACGATCCGAAGGGAGCACGGTATGGCCGTCACGATCGCCGACGTCGCGAAGCGCGCCGGAGTCTCGCGCAGCACCGTGTCCTACGTCCTGAGCGGAACCCGCTCCATCTCCGCGGAGACCCGGGCCCGCGTGGAGCAGGCGATCGACGAACTGCAGTTCCGCCCGCACGCCGGGGCGCGCTCCATCCGCAGCGGCCGCAACGGGGTCATCGCCATGGCGCTGCCCATGGTCTACGGCCCGCACAACCAGGTGCAGATGCCCTACGTCTGGGCGTCGCTGACCGCGGCGCAGGACCTCGGGCTCAAGCTGCTGATGCTCACCGACGACGACGGCGAGACCGCGATCCGGGACACCGTGACCGGCTCCCAGGTCGACGGCGTGATGCTGATGGAGGTCCAGCGCAACGACCCGCGCGTGGCCCTGCTCAGCACCCTGCGATGCCCCGCGGTGCTGGTCGGGACGCCCGACGACAGCGCCCGGCTGCCCTACGTCGACTTCGACGCGGCGCTGGCCGGCCGGCTGTGCGCCGAGCACCTGCTGGAGCTGGGGCACCGCCGGGTCGGCTACATCGGGCAGTCGCAGTCCACGTTCCGCCGCGACGTCGCCTACGCGATCCACGCCCGCGACGGGGCGCTGGCCACGCTGCGCGGGCAGCGGGCCAAGACCGCCTGGACGCCGTGCGACGGGCAGCCGGCCGAGGTGGCGCGCGCCGTGGACGGCCTGCTGGCCAAGGTCCACGGCCTGACCGGCCTGATCGTCTACAACGAGCGCGCGCTCCCGCTGGTCCTGGACCGTCTCAGCGGTCTGGGGCTGCGGGTGCCGCAGGACGTCTCGGTGGTCGCGGTGTGCCCCGACGACGAGGCCGAACGGCTCGCGGTGCCGGTCAGCGCCGTGTCCCTGCCGGTGGAGGAGCTGGCCCGCACCGCGGTCCGGCTGCTGGCCGGGCAGGTCAACGGGGAGTCCGTGCCGTCGGTGACGATCCTGGCGCCGACGCTGAAAGTCCGTGACACCACCGCGCCGGCTCCGGCCGGCGGCACCGGCCGTTCCTGAGCCGGCCCCTCGCGCCTCGGCGCCGCGCTCCTGAAAAGGGCCGGTGCCCGCGCGTGCCCTTTGTCGAATCGATTCGAAAGGTAAAGGCCATGATATCTGGTGCTCCGGGCCGCCGGCCCGCCACGACCGGCGTCGGCGCCCTGGCCGTCGCCTCCGCCTGCCTGCTGGTCCTGACCGCCTGCGGTTCCGGCGGCTCGTCCTCCTCCAGTTCCGGCGCAGGCTCAGGCGGCGTGCTGACGCTGAACGAGACCGACTACTACGGCTCGGCCCCGCAGAACACGCAGATCCAGGGCGTCCTCGACGAGTGCGCCACGCAGGTCGGCGGCGTGAAGGTGGTGCACCACGAGCTCCCGCGCGAGCAGCTGATGCCCAAGCTGCTCCAGCAGGCGTCCTCCAAGTCGCTGCCCGACCTGCTGCTCGTCGACAACCCCGACCTGCAGCAGGTCGCCTCGACCGGCGGCCTGGTCTCGCTGTCGGCCGCCGGGCTGTCCACCGACGGCCTGTTCCCCTCGATCGTCTCGGCCGGCGCCTACCAGGGCCAGATCTACGGCATCGCCCCGGGCGTCAACGGCCTGGCGCTCTACTACAACAAGGACCTGTTCGCCGCCGCCGGCCTGACCCCGCCGACGACCTGGGACGAGCTGACCGCCGACGCGCAGAAGCTGACCGCCGGCGGCAAGCAGGGCATCGCGTTCTCCGCGGTCGGCAACGAGGAGGGCAGCTTCCAGTTCGAGCCCTTCTTCTGGACCGCCGGCGCCGATCTGAAGACCCTGAACTCCCCGCAGGCGGTGCAGGCGCTGACGCTGTGGAAGACCTTCGTGGACAAGGGCTGGGCCTCGAAGTCGGTGGTGAACTGGACCCAGGCCGACGTCGACCAGCAGTTCGCGGCCGGCAACGTGGCGATGATGGTGAACGGCCCCTGGCAGCTGCCGGGCCTGAACGCCAAGACCGGCCTGCACTTCGGCACCGTCCCGATCCCGGTCCCCTCGGCCTCGGCCAAGCCGGTGACGCCGCTCGGCGGCGAGGTGTGGGCCGTCGGGCACAGCAACGCCGGCCGCGAGGCCAAGGCGGTCGCGGTGGTCAAGTGCCTGATGAGCCCGGACCGCGCGAGCGAGTGGTCGAAGGACGCCGGCTACATCCCGAGCAACCAGGCCGCCGCCGCGCAGCTCGGCGCCTCCGACCCGCAGTTGCAGGCGTTCGTCACCGAGATCGCCACCGCGCAGGCCCGCACCGCGGAACTCGGCACGGCCTACCCGAAGGTGAGCACGGCGCTGTCCACCGCGATCCAGGCGGCGCTGGCCGGCGGCACCTCGCCGCAGGACGCGCTGAACCAGGCGCAGAGCCAGGCCGGATCCTGACGATGGCGGCGATGACCAGCAAGTCCGCCGCGTTCTCCGTCCCCGCCGCTGCTGCTACGGCGGCGGGGCCGGGGACGGACTCGGGGCGCGCGCTGCCCGATCGCGACAGCCACAGCCACAGCGACCACGGCAGCGGCACCGGTCGCAGCGGCCAAGGTGGTCGCGGCGGCCGAGGCAGCCGAGGCGGACGCCCCCGAGCCCGCCGTAGCACCGCCTGGCGCGTAGCCGGATTCGTCGTCCCGGTCTGGATCTACATCCTCTGCTTCTACGTCTACCCGCTGATCGCGAACGTCCGCATGGGATTCCAGGACTACTCGGTCTCCTCCTTCTACTCCGGCTCGGCGCCCTACGTCGGCTTCGCGAACTACCGCTCGGTGTTCCACAGCCCGCAGTTCGCCGGCATCGTGACCAACACGCTGCTGTTCACCCTCGGCTCCCTGGTCTTCCAGTTCGGGATCGGCCTGGCGTTGGCAGTGTTCTTCCGCCGCAAGTTCCCGCTCAACGGCGTGCTCCGCTCGCTGCTGCTCGTCCCGTGGCTGCTGCCGCTGGTGGTGTCCGGGACGGTGTGGCGCTGGATGATGTACGCCGACTCCGGCGTGCTCAACCGCATGCTGCTGAACCTGCACGTGATCACCCACCCGGTGCCCTGGCTGGTCAGCACCACCTGGTCGCTGACCGCCGTCACGCTGGTCAACGTCTGGGTCGGGATCCCCTTCAACATGGTGATCCTGTACGGCGGGCTCCAGGGCGTCCCGGAACAGCTCTACGAAGCCGCGGCCATCGACGGCGCGAACGCCTGGCAGCGCTTCCGGCGGATCACCTGGCCGATGCTGCGCCCGGTGACGCTGGTGGTGCTGACCCTCGGCCTGATCTACACGGTCAAGGTGTTCGACGTCATCCAGATCGTCACGCAGGGCGGCCCGGCGAACTCCTCCCAGACCCTGACCACCTACGCCTACAACCTGTCCTTCCAGCAGCTGGAGTTCGGCAAGGGCGCGGCCGTCGGGAACCTGCTGATCCTGGTCGCGATCGTCTTCGCCGCCCTGTACCTGCGGTCGGTCCGGGAGCCGGAAGGACGGAACCGATGAGCAGGCAGGGCCGCAACGCGGCGACGACGACCACCGTCGGCGTGGTGATCGTGGGCATCATGCTGTTCCCGCTGTACTGGATGGTCAACGCCTCGCTGCTGAAGCCGTCCGACCTGGTCAGCCGCAGCCCCGTCTGGTTCCCGCTGCACGGGACGCTCGCCGGCTATCGCAGTGCCCTGAGCGCCGAGGGCGGACACCTGATGGTGAGCCTCGTGGTGTCGCTCGGCACCGTGGCGGTGACCCTGCTGATCGCGGCACCCGCCGCGTACGGCCTGGCCAAGCTGCGCGTGCCGGGACGGCGGGCCCTGATGTTCGCGCTGCTGGTCGCGCAGATGATCCCGGGCATCGTGATGGCCAACTCGCTGTACATCTCGGCGAACAAGCTCGGCATGATCAACTCGCCCTTCGCGCTGATCCTGGCCGACTCCACGCTGTGTGTGCCGTTCGCGACGCTGATCCTGCAGTCGTTCCTGAAGGGCGTGCCCGACGAGTTGGCCGAGGCCGCGTCCCTGGACGGCGCCTCGCGGCTGCGGACCTTCGTGTCCGTGATCCTGCCGGTGGCCCGCAACGGCGTCATCACCGCGGCGCTGTTCTCGTTCCTGTTCACCTGGGCCGACTTCCTGTTCGGCGTCACGCTCACCACCGACGACAGCCGGGCGCCGATCACCGTCGGGCTCTACCGGTTCATCGGCGCCAACCTCGTGGACTGGAACGGCGTCATGGCCACCGGCGTCATCGCCTCGGTCCCGGCGGCGGTGCTGCTGGTCGCCGCGCAGCGCTACGTCGCGGCCGGCATCGGCAACGCCGCGCTCAAGGACTGAGAACTCTGAATGAGCGCCCTGACGGACCGCAGCCGGTCCCTCGCTCCGACCGCATCTCTTCGATCCCGGGAGACCCCGTGCTCAACCCGTTCGCCCTCTCCGACGAGGTCCTGACCTGGCGCGGCGGCCACCACCTGCTGACCGTCGAGCCGTGGGGCGCCGACAGCGTGCGCGTGCGCGCCGGCCTGCACCGGATCGTGCCGGACCTGCCCGGTGCCCTGGAGTCCGACCGCCCGACCATGAACCCTGACATACGGCTGGAGATCGCCGCCGACGGACAGTCCGCGACGCTGGTCAACGGCCGGGCCGACGTCCGCATCGACGCGGCCACCGGCCTGCTGACCGTCCGGCATTCGCAGACCGGCGCCGAAGTCCTGCGGGAGCAACCTGCGCACTTCTGGTGGCCCGGCGCACGGCACTTCGAGGCGGCCGGCGGCGGACTCCACCGCATCGAGCAGCGCTTCGCGTCCGATCCCAGGGAGCGAATATACGGGCTCGGACAGCACGGCCACGGCCGCCTGGACCAGAAGGGCATGGTCCTGGAGCTGGCGCAGCGCAACGGCGAGGTGTCGATCCCGTTCGCGGTGTCCAATCGTGGCTACGGCCTGCTGTGGAACAGTCCGGCGGTGGGCCGGGTCGAGTTCGCCGAGAACGGCACGCGGTGGGTGTCCGACCGGGCCCGGCAGATCGACTACTGGCTGACCGTCGGCGACACTCCGGCGCAGATCCTCACCGCCTACGCGGGGGCCACCGGTTTCCCGTCGGCGATGCCGCGATGGGCATCAGGGTTCTGGCAGAGCAAGCTCCGCTACCGCAACCAGGAGGAACTGCTGGAGGTGGCCCGCGAATACGCGCGCCGCGGGCTGCCGCTGTCCGTGCTCGTCATCGACTACCTGCATTGGAAGCATCTCGGCGACTGGGATTTCGACACGGCCGACTGGCCGGACGCGCGCACCATGGTCGAGGAGCTGCACGCGCTGGGCATCGAGCCGGCGGTGTCGGTGTGGCCGTCGGTCAGTCCGTTGTCCGAAAGCTACGCGACCATGCGGGACGCCGGAATGCTGGCCACGGCCGACAACGGCGCGGCGATCACCGGGGCCTGGCCGGACGGCGAGTCGGGGGCTGAGATCGGCGTCGGCTTCTACGACGCCACCGATGCCCGAGCCCGTGCCCACCTGTGGGAGCGGCTTCAAACCAACTACTACAAGCTGGGGATCCGCGCGTTCTGGCTCGACGGATGCGAACCGGAGCTCCGGCCCGCTCCGCACACGCTGACCTACGCGGCCGGCGTCGGCAGCGAGGTGGCGAACCTGTATCCGCGCGAGCATGCCCGAGGCGTGTTCGAGCACATGCGCGCGGCCGGTGAGACCGAGGTGCTGTCCCTGGTGCGCTCGGCGTGGGCCGGGTCGCAGCGGTATGGCGTGGCCTTGTGGTCCGGCGACATCGAACCCACCTTCGCCGCCCTGGCCGCCGCGATCCCCGCCGGACTGAACGTCGCCATGTCGGGGCTGCCGTGGTGGAACTCCGACATCGGCGGGTTCCACGGCGGGGACCCGGACGACCCGGCGTACCGGGAGCTGGTCGTGCGCTGGTTCCAGTTCGGCGTCTTCTGTCCCCTGTTCCGGCTGCACGGCCACCGCGAGCCGCGCGTCAGCCACGGCACGGTCGGCGACGGCGGCGGCCCGAACGAGGTCTGGGCGTACGGGCCCGAGGCGTACGAGGCGATCACCGCGATGCTGCGGCTGCGGGAGCGGCTGCGGCCTTACATCCACGCGCACCTGCGCGACGGCGAGACCAACGGCATCCCCCTGATGCGGCCGCTGCTGCTCGCCTTCCCCGACGACGAGGCCGCCTGGGGGGTCGAGGACCAGTACCTGTTCGGCCCCGACATCCTGGTCGCCCCGGTCACCGCGCTCGGCGCCCGGCAGCGCCGCGTGTACCTGCCGGCCGGTGCGGAGTGGACGCACACCGGAACCGGGCGCCGATATCCCGGCGGATCGCACGTCACCGTCGACGCGCCGCTGGATGCCATCCCCTTGTTCGTGCGTGACGACGCCGAGCCACCCCTCGCACCACCCGTTTCCGAGGAGGCGCAATGAAGCGAACGACCCCGCACCGACCGCGCTACGGCCTGACCTCCCGATCCCGACGCGACCAGTCCGACCAGTCCGACCAGCCTGAACGCCCCGCGCGCCGCGCCCGCCGCACGCGCCGCACCCTGACCGGCGCGCTCCTGGTCGCCGCCGTGACCGTGGGCGCCGCACTGACCGGAGTACCTTCTGCTGTGGCCAACGCACCGGACACGACCGTCACCGTCGACGTCTCGCAGACCGGCAAGGCACCCACGCACGCCGGCGCCGGCTTCCTCTACGGCCTGAGCCAGGACGGGAGCGGCCCGTCCGACGCCCTCCTGCAGCCGCTGGCACCGACGCTGTTCCGCGGCGGCGGCGCGCGCCTGACCGGCGGCGGCTGGATCGGCGACGGGTACTCCGCCGGCAGCGGCTACCGGGCCCGCATCAACTCCGCCGTCGCCCAAGCCCGCCGGGTGACCACGGCGCCCTACAACGGCCGTTACGACCTCCTCGTCTCGGACCTCTACGGCGCCGACACGACGCAGCCTTCGAACACCGTCTACCCCTGCGACAACGGCGACTGCTCGAACTGGAAGGCCTTCATCGACCAGGTGGTCGGCGATGTCCAGGCCTCCGGGGTCACCGTCGCCTACGACATCTGGAACGAGCCCGACGGCACGGGCTTCTGGCAGCGCGGCGTGAACAGCGCGCAGTACTACCAGATGTGGGACACGGCGGTGAAGGAGATCAGGAGGCTGAGTCCGTCGGCGACGATCGTCGGGCCCTCCTACAGCGGGTACAACCACTCCTGGCTCGACGGCTTCATCGGCCAGACGAAGGCCGACAACACGCTGCCGAACGTCCTGAACTGGCACTTCGGCACCGATCCGGCCGCCGACGGCGCCGACGCGGCGTCGATCGTCGCGGCGCACGGCCTGAGCCCGATGCCGTTGTCCATCAACGAGTACCTGTTCGGCAACCAGCAGACGGCCGGCTACACGGCCTGGTTCCTGGACCGGCTCGCGGTCTCGAACATCGGCGCGGCGGCGCACGCCATCTGGAGCGACTGCTGCGTGGCCGGCACGCTGGACTCGGTGCTCGGCGGGACCGGCAACCTGGCCTCACCGACTGGTCAGTGGTGGGCTTATCGGGCTTATGCAAGCCTGACCGGCCACCTGGTCTCGGCCACGAGCGGCAACGCTGCCGTCGCGGTCGCCGCCTCGGCGGATCAGAACGCCGGCCAGGCCGACGTGCTGCTCGGCAACAACAGCGGGCAGACCGGGACCACGACGGTCACGGTGCAGGGGCTGGGGTCCACGCCCTGGCTCACAGCCGGCTCGACGGTGCACGCCACACTGATGCGCATCCCGGACAACACGCCGCTGTCACAGCCGATCACCGTGTCCGACACTGATGTGACGGTGAACAGCGGAAGCATCAGCCTGCCCGCGACGTTCCAGTCGGGCACCGACGCGTTCTGGCTGGTGCTGTCTCCGCACGGCGTCGCCATCACCGGCCCCGGCGGACCCGGCGGCGGGCAGATCTACGTCGACGGCAACGAGATCGGCACCGCCAACGACCAGTGGCAGTACGACGCGAACTGGGGCGAGACCTCCGGCGTGTCGGACATGTACGCCGGCACCGCGAACTGGAGCCACACGGCGGGTGCGACCGCGACGTTCCACTTCACCGGAACACAGGTGGCTCTGCACGCGGTGCGCGACGTCGACCAGGGCATCATGACGGTCTCCGTCGACGGCGGCGCGCCGACCTCGGTCGACAACTACGCGTCGTCGCGCAACGCGTCGGGGGTCGTGTGGACGAGCCCGACGCTCGCGGCCGGTTCGCACACGTTGACGGTCGTCAACACCGGCAATAAGAACAGCGCCAGCTCGGGGAACAACGTCGCCATCGACCGCGTCGACGTCACGACGTCGTCGGCGCCCGCGCAGACGATCGTGGACGGGAACGTCACCGGGAGCGGTCAGAACCAGTTCCAGTACGACACCAACTGGGGCCTGACGACCGGCGTGTCCGACATGTATCTGGGGACTGCGAACTGGAGCCACACGGCCGGGGCCACCGCGACGTTCCGCTTCACCGGAACGCAGGTCGCGCTGCACGCGGTTCACGACGTCGACCAGGGCATCATGACCGTCGCGGTCGACGGCGGCGCCCCGGCGACGGTCGACAACTACGCGCCGTCGCGGAACGCCTCGGGGATCGCGTGGACGAGCCCGACGCTCGCCGCCGGTTCGCACACGGTCACGATCGTCAACACCGGCAACCGGAACAGCGCCAGCTCCGGGATCAACATCGCCATCGACCGGGCCGACGTCACGCCGTAGCGCTACGACGAGTACGAGTGCGGGGCCGCAGTGCATCACACGCTGCGGCCCCGTGCTGATCAGGCCGCTCAGGCCGATCACGCTGATCGCCGGGCGCGACGTCGGCGCGGCCGGCCAGCAGTCCGCCGCTGTGCCAGCTCGCCCGGCCCACAGCCCTGGCCAGACCGCTGACTCGCCCGGCCCCGCAGCCCTGCCGGCCGGCAGTCCACAGCTCTGCCCGTCCGCCAGGCCGGTCATTCCGCTCAGTCGGGCGGTCCGCACAATCCGCCGGTCCGCCCGGTCCGGCATCTGCCCAACCTGTCGATCCGCCGGCGGACATCAAGCCGCCAGCCCGTCGAACAACACCGGGTTCAGCGCCGTGTCCGGCACCTGCCCGATCTCCGCGCCGGGCATCCAGTCGCGGTCCCTCTCCTGGTTCTCGTTGGTCGGCTCGGCCAGCCGGATGTCAGCATCCATGTAGATCACCGTCATCACCCGCCGCGGCGTCGTCCCGCGGTTCGGGCCGGCGTGGTGGAACGTCCAGCCGCGGTGGAAGCTGGCGTCGCCGAGCGCGAAGGGTTCGACGACGTGCTCGAACGCCTGGTCGGCGACTGCCTGCTCGAGCTGCTGCTCCGACTCGTCGGAGATCGGGAGGTCGCGTCCGTGGGAGAAGTTGTGGCTGCCGCGCGCGAACGCCAGCGGCCCCATGTCCAGGGGCGTCTCCTGGAGCGGCAGCCAGATCGTCAGGCAGCGGTCGGAGGACAGCGGCCAGTAGTACTGGTCCGCGTGCCAGGGCGTGATGCCGCCGCTGGGCTCCTTGTACAGCGCCTGGTCGTGGTAGAGCCGTACCGCGTGGACGCCCAACAGCGCGGCGGCGATGCCGGCCAGGCGGCGGGAGAACACCAGCTGCTTGACCGTCTCGTTCTCCCGCCACAGGTTCGACACCTGGAGGAACGCCCGGCCGTAGGTATCGCGCTCGGACAGTGGCCGGTGCTGGGTGTTCAGGCGGATCACCTCAGAGGTGATCACCGGTTCGTAGTGCGCGATCGTCTCCGCGGACAGCACGCCGGACAGGTGCACGAAGCCGTCGCGCGCGAAGTCGGCGGTGGCGGTCGGGGGCAGGCGCCGGTAGGGCACGTCGAGTTCGTCGGTCGGCGCCGCCGTCGCGGTCATGTCGATGCACTCCACAGGTGTCAGGGACGGGAATGGGAACGGGCCGAGAAAGTGATACCCGGTCGGGGAGACGGCGTGGCGGTCGGTGCGCGAGAATCGTGCGGTCGGATGTCGAGAAACCGCTTTCGGGGGCGTGATGCGGCGCAGCAGGGTTCTGTCATGCACGGCTTGGGCGGCCGCGGTGCTGCTGGCAAGTGGGTGTTCGTCAGGGAGCGGAGTTTCGTTCACCGGAGTCGCTGCGGGATCGAGCGCTGCCGGCGGATCCGGCGGCTCTGGCTTGGCCGGCCACTACTTCTGGGGCACGGCCAACGGCACCAACTTCCTCGGCGTGTACTTCGCCGACGGCAGCCACGCGTACACAGGCCTGCCGCACCAGGGACTGCCCAGCTGCACCGGCAGCGACACCGGCGTCGGCACGCCGCAGGGCATCGGCGCGCAGGGCTGCACGAGCTACAGCTACAACCCGTCGACCGGCGCCGTCACCGTCGGCACCATGCAGGGCACGTACACCGGCGGCGCGTTCACGCTCGACAACCTGCACCTGGCGGAGCTGACGGTGCCGAAGGCCGGCAGCACGCTGGCGGTGACGTTCCAGAACGTCTACGCCTCCGGCGCGGGCAGCGACTTCTCCGGCGGATTCAGCGACCTGACACTGGCCTCGAACGGCCGGTTTGCCACCGCGAGCGGCGCCACCGTCGGCACCCTGAACGGCGACGCGGCGGTCCTGCCGGCCGACCAGCACGGGACGTACCGCATCGAGTCCAGCGGACGGCTGGAGCTGGACTTCGCCAGCGGGACGAACGTGGTGCGCACCATCGGCATCGACTACGAGAGCGGCAAGCAGCCGACGCTGCGCGGCGCGATGCTCGACTCGAGCTACTACGAGAACCAGGCTGCGATGAGCAACTGATCGGATCGCTGCGGCAGTCCTCTGTCGCGCCTACAAGCCACACTTCCCTGCGACGTCGGCGGCGTTGTCGCAGAACGTTCCGCCGGCGAACGGATCGACCAGCACGCCGTCCTGCACGCCCACGATGCCGTCCTCCCCCTTCTGGGCCTCGGGCGAGCCGGGGCTGGGCCAGTTCGGGTTCTCGTTGAACGTCGCCGATGTCACCGTGGCGTAGAGGGTGCCGTTCGCGTGGTTGCCGCTGGCGTGGTCGATCCTGAAGGTCAGTGTGTAGGCGACGGTGCAGCAGCCGTCGAACACCTTCTCGGTGGCGATGCCGTTCGACGTGATCGTCAGGATGCGGTCGTGTCCGGTCCAGCTGCCGATGAACGGCTTCAGAATGCTGGCGCCGGTCGGCGCGTTGCCCGCCCCCGGGTTGCTGGACGAGGGCGGCGCCGCTGCCGAGGACGACGACGTGACCGCCGCCGCGCTGCTCGACGCCGCCGCCGATGTCGATGTCGATGCCGAAGTCGATGCCGACGACGACCCCGCCGCCGTCGAAGCCCCGGTCGTCGACACCGCCGACGTCGTCGCGGCAGCACCGCCGGACGTCGTGCTCGACGCGCCAGCCCCCGCCGCCACACTCCCCGAAGTACCGGAGCACCCGGCCACCCCGAACGCCAGACCGACGACCGTCACCGCGACCGCGATCGCCCCACCCCAGCGACTGTTCCGCATTCGGCGATTGTGGCCAGCGCGAACGGCGGCGGCGACGGTAATTCTCACCTGTTCCCGCGCCGCTCGCCGGCGTACAACCAGCCGTACCTGGCGCTACCTGGCCCTACCCGACGTTACCTGGCCCTACCCCGTCCTACCCAACCATGATCAGCTTCCGCAGATCGTCCGGCAGCAGCACCCTGTGCGTCGCGGTGCCCACCGTTCCGCAGCCGCTCATGTCGATCACCAGATCCTGCGTCGAGCCGTCCGCGTACTGAAGGATCAGCAGGTGCTCGGGGTTTTTGAGCTCCATGGTGCAGATGGCGGAGTCGGGGTCCTTCCCGTGAGCCAGCCCGCGAGTCAGCGACGTGAGGGCCGAGCCGGTGATGGACTCCGAGCGCAGCGTGGTGCTGGTCTCCGTGAACCCGTAGACGCACAGCGTCGCCGCGCCGGGCGTCCCGGTGAACAGCCGGCCGGCGGAGCCGGCGGGGCGGTCGGCGTCGGGAGGCTGCGCCGGACAGTGCGCCTGTGCGATCGAATGCGCCGAGTCTGCTGTCACCCCATGGCTCCCCCCGGACAGCGACGGCCACGCCGTCACTCCCCCGGCGACCGCCAGCACCCCGCCGACGGCCAGCACCGCCCCGGAGGTCCGCACCCGGGCAGAGCGGCGGCGCGCGCCGGCGGACACCGCGTCGAACAGCCCGGGGGCGTCGGCAGCCTGGCCGGCGAGCTCGCGCAGGCCCTCGGCCAGCGGACGGGTGTCGGAATCCTGCTCCTGCTGTGACATCGGATCCGCTCCTATCGGTCTTCGGCAGGCGTGTGGCGCCGGAGGGTGGCCAGGGCTTTGGCGTGCTGGCTCTTGACGGTCCCGACCGAACACCCCATCGCCTCGGCGACCTGCGCCTCGGTGAGGTCGGCGTAGTACCGCAGCACCACCACCGCGCGCTGCCGCCGGGGCAGCGCGCGCAGCAGATCCCGCAGCACGACCCGGTCCAGCACCCCGGTCAGCGCGCTGCCCGCGCCGGAGTCGGCCGTCGGCTGCGGACGTGAGAGCGAGGACGGCAATGCTGCGACGTCGTCGCTGGGGATCTCACGCCCGCCGTCGCGGCGCCGCCAGGACAGGAACGTGTTCAGCATCGCCTTGCGCACGTACGCGTCCGGGTCGCCGGCGTCAGCGACCCGGTTCCAGCGCGGCCACACCTTCACCAGCGTGGCCTGCACCAGGTCCTCCGCCCCGTGCTGCGAACCGGTGAGCACGTAGCCCACCGCGAGCAGCCCCTGCCTGCGAGCGGCGACGTACTCGCGAAACCCCCGTGGCTCGCTGTCCGCCATCTGTCGTCCCCGCCTTCACCGTGGTCCGGCCGCGCGGCTCGGACGCCGCGCGGGTTGTGGACACTAACACTCCGGTGGCGGGGGAAAGGTTGCCCGCGTGGCGGGCGCGGATCGGGGACGTCGCTACCGTCCGATCCTCGCTACTCGGGCGAGGTCAGCCGCACGTACCCGTAGGGGTTGAAGAAGAAGTCGTCGCTCTCGTACCGCTCGCACGCACCGGTACGCAGCACCCACCGGGGCGAGTCCTCCGACATCCGGAAGCCGGATCCGTCCTCGACCTCTTTGGCGCGCGGGTCGGTGAGCAGGTAGAACGCCAGCACGTCCAGCAGCCCGGCCATGTCCGCCACCTCCCCGCCGGCGCGCTCCTGGGCCGAGGCCTCGATCTCGACGTCGGGGGCGCCGAGCAGGTGCATGCCGCAGGTGTAGAGCACGCCGTCGTCGGCGATGGGGCGCTGGACCCACGCCTCGATGAGGACGCCGGCGAGGCCTTCCAGATCGCCGGTGGCGGCGGCACGGTCGGCGAGGGCCAGCCAGCGGGTGCGGCCGTGGGCGATGCCACTGCTCTCGTTCTTGACGGCGGTCGCGCCGGAGCGCAGCAGGTCGCCGGCCGCGACCAGCAGCCCGCGCGATATGGCCAGGGCCTGGTCGCGCGGTATCGGCGGGGACAGCAGGTAGCCGACGGTGTCGTGGGACTCCACGGCCAGCAGGTCCTTCTCGTCGAACGAGACGGCGTTCATCGTGCAGGCCTGGAACGCCTGGGGCATCTGCGGATCGGGCTCGGTCTGCGAGTACTCCCAGTCGAGCGTGAAGCGGTCGGGGCCGGCGACCCGCTCGATTTCCGACAGCTCCAGACCGGAGCCGAGTACACACAACACATGACGCGGGAGGACATCGCTCATTGCGGCACACTATCGATCGACGGCGGCCGCTCAGCGGCGAGGTCCACCCCTCGGTTCGGTCGCGCGGCGGTTCGGCGGCACGGTGGTTCAGAGCGCGAGGTCAGTGCGCACGGCCGGTGCTGGCGGTCGGTGCTCGCGGTCGGCGCGCGAGGTCAGTGCACGCGGTCGGCGCGCGACGTCAGTATGCAAGGCCGGTACACGAGGTCAGTGCGCGAGGTCAGTGCGTAAGGCCGGTGCGCGAGGCCGGCGCGCAAGGCCAGTGCACGCGGTCGGCGCGCAAGGCCAGTGCGCAAGGCCAGTGCTCGACGTCAGTGCTCGCGGAGCTGGTCGTGCAGCGCGCGGGCCACGCGGCCGATCAGCGCGTCCACGGCGGGCTGGGCCGCGGCCGGCACGGTCGACTCGGTCAGGGCGACCACCGCGTAGCTCTCGCCGTCTTCGTGTTCGACGACGCCCGCGTCGTGGCGCAGGTTGAGCAGCGTGCCGGACTTGGAGGCCCAGGCGGTCGCGTCGGAGATGAAGTCGGGGCCGAGGCGGCGTTGCAGCATCCCGTCGCCCATCAGGGCCCTGGCTCGCGCGGCCACGTCAGGATGGATCGCGGACGGCGTCCACAATCGTTGCAGCAGATCGGCGAACGCACGCGCGGTGCCGACGTTGGCACGCGAGACATCGAGGTGCGCGACAGGGTGGCCGCCGCCAGGCGTACGAGCGCCGATGGCCAGGGCATGCGCGAGGTGCAGCTCCTCGGGCTGGCCGAAGACGTCGAGGATGTCGCGCATCGGATGCCGTACGGCGATGCCCGTGACGCCGGCATCCGCGAGGACGCGGTCGACGTCACTCGGCGGCACCAGGTCGAACAGCGCGTCAGCCGCGGCGTTGTCGCTGATGGCGACCGCGAGGTAGATCAGGTCGTCGATCGCGACGCGTGCGGGGTGACGGAAGCGGCCGATGCCGATCGGCGGCTGCGGCTTGTCGGGTTCGGGGGTGAGTTCGAGGGCTTGCGCGCCGTCGAGCCGCCCTGCCCGGATCGCTTCCAGGACCGCGATGGCGAGCGGCACCTTGACGAGTGAGGCGATGGGATAGGCGACGTCCGGGTCGAGCCCGATCTCCTGTCCTGTCCCCAGATTGCGCACGAGGAAGGAGCCCAGCAGACCGGCTTCGGCGAGCCGGTCGCGCAGTCCGGCCATCAGTTCTCTGTCACGCATCGACGTCCCCTGATTCGTCGGCACCCAGCGCGCGGGCGAGTTCGACGCCGACAAGCGTGCGGATGAGGGCCGCGTCGTCACCGACGTGCGCGGCCACGGTGTAGCCGCGCGCCAGCGAGGCGGCCTCGGCGATCGGCCGCCAGGCCAGGCCGAGCTCGCGCGCCTGGTCGGCGGAGGCGAGGACGAAGGCGCCGGTGCGCAGGGCCGCGCCGACCGCCGTGACCAGCGACGCGGCGACGGATATCTGCGCGGGCAGCAGCGCCGCGCGGTGTCCGGCGCGTTGCAGCACGTCGCGGACGTGGGGGACGTCGTCCTCGGGTTGGATCCAGACGCGGCGCAGAGCTGGCTCCGTACGCGAAGGCCGCAGCGTTTCGAGCCGGATCGGGCGGCGGCGCGGGGACGACGAACCCTGAGTCGCTTCACGCGGACCGGTCTGCGGTGCCGAGGCCAGCCCGAGCGGGACGACCCACAGCGCGTCATCCGGAGGCACCGCCTGCACTGCGGCGCGCACTGCCTTGTCCCGCATCCACGCCGCTCGCGCCTCCGGGCCCGCGCTGCGGATGTCCAGAGCCAGCTCGGCTTCCCGCGCCGCCGCGTCGAGCACCGCCAGGCGCCGGACGTCGCACGTCTCGGGCACGGCCAGGGTCAGCGGCCGCAGCTTGGCCTCCGCAGCGTGGAATTCGAGCGTCTCGGCGTACTGCACCAGCCGCTTGGCGGGCCCGAGCATGTCCTGGCCGAAGACCGTGAGGACGGCCCGGCGCGCCGTGCGGTCGAACAGCGGCTGGCGGAAATGCTTCTCGAGCGCCGCCACGCGGCGGCTGGCCACCGACTGCGGGATGCCCTCGGCGGCGGCGCCCAGCGTGAAGCTGCCGCGTTCGGCGACGCTGGTGAAGATGCGGCAGGCGCTGACGAGGTCCACGGGGTCAGATCGTATGCCGAATCTGCATGGAATCGCCCGGGAGGGTCTTTGACCGGATGGATCGGCGCGGCCAGGCTACTGATCATGAGGAGATTCCAGGAGCAGTCCGTGGTTCGCAGGATCCCGACGGTCGCGGGGGCCGCGGGAGTCGCGCGGGTCGCTGCGGTCGCGGCCTCGCTCGGCCTGGTCGGCGCGTCGCTGACGGGATGCGCGTCTGCGGCGTCCACCTCGCCGGCCTCGCCTGCAACTACTTCCAATTCAGCGACTACTACACCCCCAGCCGATAACACCGGCGACCCGGCAGCGTTCACCCAGCTAGAATCGCGCTACCACGCACAGCTCGGGATCTACGCCCTGGACACCGGATCCGGGCACTCCGTCGCGTTCCAGGCCGACCAGCGGTTCGCGTTCTGTTCAACGATCAAGGCCCTGGTGGCCGGTGAGCTGCTCCGCCGCGAGACGGACGCGCAGCTCAACCAGACCGTCACCTACACCGCCGCCGACCTGGTCGACTACTCCCCCGTCACGTCGCAGCACGTCAAGGACGGCATGAGCCTCACCGCGGTGATGACCGCGGCGATCGAGGTCAGCGACAACACCGCGCTGAACCTGATGCTCAAGCAGCTCAGCGGCCCCGCGACGATGCAGGCGGCGCTGCGCGGCATGAACGACACGACGACCAACACCGACCGCGACGAGCCAACGGTCAACACCGCACTGCCCGGCGACGCACGCGACACGAGCTCCCCACGCGCGCTGGCCGAGGACCTGCGCACCTACGTCCTCGGCGCCGCGCTGACACCGCAACGCCGCACGATGCTGACATCATGGCTCACCGCGAACACCACCGGCGGCCAGTACATCCGCGCCGGAGTACCCGCCGGCTGGAAGGTCGCCGACAAGACCGGCAGCGGCGACTACGGCACACGCAACGACATCGCCGTCGTATGGCCGCCGCAGGGCGCCGCGCCGATCGTGATCGCAGTGCTCTCCCACCGCGACGGCAAGGACGCGAACTCCGCCGACGGCCTCATCGCCGACGCTACGAAGATCGCCTTGCAGCGGCTCGGCTGAGCTGATTCCTAGCGCACCGTCGTCCATCCGGCGTAGAACACGGCGATCCCCGCCACGACGAACACCCCGCACAGGATCCAGAACCGCACCACCACCTGCGACTCCGACCAGCCCAGCAGCTCGAAGTGGTGGTGGATCGGGGACATCTTGAACAGCCGCTTGCCGCCGGTGCGCTTGAAGTACCCCACCTGCAGCATCACCGACACCGTCTCCATCACGAACAGCCCGCCGAGCAGCACCAGCAGCAGCTCGGTGCGCGTGCAGATCGCCAACCCGGCGAGCGCCCCGCCGAGGGCCAGCGAACCGACGTCCCCCATGAAGATCTTCGTCGGGAAGGTGTTCCACCACAGGAACCCGAAGCAGGCCCCGGCGATCGCCGCGGCGATCACGGCCAGGTCCAGCGGGTCGCGCACCGGGTAGCAGCCAGCCGGGGCGCCGGCCGGCCACCGGTTCCCGCACGCCTCGCCGTGCTGCCAGACCCCGATGAACACGTACGCGGCGAACACGATCGTGCACGCCCCGGCGCACAGCCCGTCGGCACCGTCGGCAAGGTTCACGCCGTTGGACGCCCCGGCGATCAGCACACCGACCCAGAGCACGAACAGCACCGGCCCGATGGTCAGCGCGGTGTCGCGGACGATCGAGATGTGCGCCGAGGCCGGACGGTAGCCGTGCGCGTCGGGGAAGTGCAGCGCCAGCACCGCGAACACGACCGCGCCGATCCACTGCCCGACCAGCTTGGCCCGCGCGCGCAGCCCCAGGGACCGGCCGCGGAACACCTTCAGCAGATCGTCCACGCCGCCGACGACCGCCATCCCGGTCATCAGCGCCAGCACCAGCAGGCCCGAGGCGGTCGGCGAGCGCCAGGCGACCGCGTGTGTGAAGCCGTAGGCGAGCAGCGTCGCCAGCACGATGACGAGCCCGCCCATCGTCGGCCGTCCGCGCTTGGCCAGGTGCGCCTGCACTCCGTCGGTGCGGACCTGCTGCCCGATCCCGAGCCGGGTCAGTACCTTGATGGCCACCGGCGTGCCGAACAGCGACAACGCCAGGGCGAAGCCGGCAGCGTAGAGAACGCTGCGCATCTGGAGCTGGCCCTGCGGCCCGGACGTGATCGCGGCGGACAGGACGGAGTGCGAGCTCGTCATCGGGCTCCGTGCGTCGGCCCGGGCTGTCGCGCGCTCATCGGCCCAATGGTCTGGATGGGCAGACCATTTGTCACCCGAGGTGGCAGCTTCGGCCGCCACATTGCGTGCCCTGCTACGGACCTGATCATCCGCGCCGTCGTGCACGCGTCCAGGTCAGGACACTCAAGCTGGGCAGGCCCTACGGCGAACGGTCACTACGTCGACAAGCTCAACTCCGCTGATGGATGCCGGCCGAGAACCGGCCTCAGGGCTGCAATCCCGCGTCGATCCACGCCCGCAGCAGTTGCACGTGCTCGTCCGGCCACGTGGCGTCGGTCTCCGGCGGCATCTTCTTGGCGGCGATGGAGCCGTAGACGCGCTCGGCATGGGCCGGGTCCGACATGTACGAGTACTGATCGAGGTGGACGCCGAACGGGGCCATGTGTTCGATGTCGATCTGGCGGAACAGGGGACGGATGTCGGTGTCGAATCCCGGTGCGCCGGAGTCCTTGTTCATCACGCTCTCCTCGCCGACTCTGTGACAGCTCGGGCGGGGTTCCGGTCCGCCGAGTCGATCATTCGGCATGCGGGGCGCGCGGGGTGACCGGTGCGGCGGGTGGTTGGGCCGTTCGGGTGGCGGCCCGCACCACGGACCGGCCCCACCACGGACCGGCCCAAGACAGACCGGCCGCCCTCAGCCGTCCAGCGCCTTCCGGATGAACACGGCGGTGGCCACCGGCTGGGCGATGAACGCGGTGTGCGAGCCGTCGATCTCCTCGGTCGTGGCCTTCATGCGCTGGGCCATGAAGCGCTCGGCGTCCGGCGGGATCGCGTTGTCGTGCCGGGATACCAGGTACCAGCTCGGCTTGGTCTTCCAGCCGGCGGCGGTGGCGTTCTCGGTGAGCGCGGCCAGGGACAGCGGGCGCTGCGTGGCCTGCATGACCGCCGCGACGTCGACCGGGACGTCGGCGCAGAACGTTTCGCGGAACTGGCTGGTGATGTACAGGTCCGGGCCGTTCGGGGCGCCGGGGGCGTCGTACGGCGTCGGGGTGGAGGTCTTGGCCAGCAGCGAGGGCGGGAAGGGGCCCTGCACGCTGGCGCAGCTCTCGCCGGCGTCGAGGCCGAACGCGGCCAGGAACACCAGGGCGGTGACCTTGTCCAGGTCCGCCGAGGCCTGGCCGATGACCGCGCCGCCGTAGGAATGGCCGACCAGGACGACGGGCCCGTCGACGGCGCGCACCGCGTCGGCCACCGCGGCGGCGTCGAAGGCCAGGCCGCGCAGCGGGTTCGGCGGGGCGACGGCCTCGATGCCGGAGGAGTGCAGCTCACGGAGCACGCCGCCGAACCCGGACGCGTCGGCGAACGCGCCGTGCACGAGGACGACCGTGGGGGTGCTCGAACCGTTCATGATCCACATGCTCCTTGGGTGGGGCGGCTGGATGTCCTCTCAGCATCACCCGGCGCGCGGGGTCATGCCCTCACGTGTTCAGGTGAGGGCGGCCGGAGGTCGGCCGGGTATCGTGCTGCACCAGGCGCAGACGCGCAGCCATGCGGTGCCGCGCAGCCATGCGGTGCCGAGCAGCCATGCGGTGCCGAGCAGCGCAGGGCCGCATCGCGATCGGCGCGCGCCGAGACCAGGAGGACGCACCGTGGTGGACCCCGGACTCGTACCCGGACCCGGACCGCACCCGCACGTTCCCGGCAGCCTCCCGGCCGCCCCGCTGAGCCGCGGCCAGCTCGACCGTGTCAGGGCTCTGGGATCGGTGCAGGAGGTTCGGGCCGGCACCGTGCTGTTCGCCGCCGGCGCTCCGTCCTACGACTTGTTCGTGCTGCTCGACGGAGTCGCGCAGGTCGTCGATCGCAAGCTCGGCGCCGGCGAGGTGGTGCTGGCGGCCTACGGGCCCGGCGAATTCCTCGGCGAGATCGGGATGCTGCTGAGCGAGCCGGCCCGCTTCACCGCGGTCATGGTCGCCGACGGCAGTGTGCTGCGAATCCCGCTGCCGCAGGTCCAGGCCCTGATGGCGAACGACGTCGAGCTCAGCGACGTCCTCCTGCACGCCTTCCTGCTGCGGCGGGCCGCGCTGGTGCGCCGGGGCGTCGGCGTCACGCTGGTCGGGTCCCGCTACGACGCGCGCACCCGACTGCTCACGAAGTTCTTCGCCCGCAGCCGGACTGCGGTGAACTGGATCGACCTGGAGGTCCACCGCGAGGCCGAGGCGGTGCTGGCGCAGATGGAGGTGCCGGTCGGGGACCTGCCGATCGTGCTGGTCCCGGGGCGTCCGATGATGCGCAACCCGACGCGCGCCGAGCTGGCCGGCGCGCTGGGCCTGGGCACCCCGCCGGACACGCCCCAACACAGCGTCTGCGACCTGCTGGTGATCGGCGGCGGCCCGGCGGGCCTGGCCGCCGCGGTCTACGGCGCCTCCGAGGGTCTGGACACCATCCTCATCGACGCCGGCGCGTTCGGGGGCCAGGCCGGGACGTCCTCCCGGATCGAGAACTACCTCGGGTTCCCCGCCGGGCTCTCCGGCGCGGAGCTCACCACGCGCGCGGTCCTGCAGGCCGGCAAGTTCGGGGCGGTGCTGCGGAACAACGTGCGGGCCACCAGCCTGACCAGCCACCCAGACGTCCACGAGGTGACCTGCGACGACGGCTCGGCGATCGCCGCGGCGAACGTCATCATCGCCACCGGCGCCGACTACCGGGAGCTGCCGCTGGCCGACGGCGAGCAGTGGGAGGGCTCAGGCGTCTACTACGCGGCGACGTTCGCCGAGGCGCGCTTCTGCGAGGACCAGCCGGTGGCCGTCATCGGCGGGGCGAACTCGGCCGGGCAGGCCGCGATGTTCCTGGCGCGCACCGCCCGCGAGGTCCACCTGCTGGTGCGCGGGGACGACCTGGAGCACTCGATGTCCCGCTACCTGATCGACGCGGTCACCTCCGAGCCGCGGATCACCGTCCACCTGCGGACCGAGGCGGTCGAGGCCGCCGGCGAGGGCGCGATCTCGCAGCTGCGGATCGCCGAGCGCGACGCTGGGGAGCACGGCAACGGGGCGCACGGCAGCGGAGAGCACGGCGCCGGGGAACGCGACACCGAGGAACGCGACACCGGGGAACAGCGCTGGCTGCCGGTGTGCGCGGTGTTCGTGTTCATCGGCGCCGCACCCTGCACCGACTGGCTGGACGGCCAACTCGCCCGCGACCGCTCCGGCTTCCTGCTCACCGGCCGCGACCTCGAGCACCTGCCGCCCGAGGCCCGCGCCCCGTTCCCCTACGAGACCAGCCGCCCGGGCGTCTTCGCCATCGGCGACGTCCGCGGCGCGTCGGTGAAGCGGGTCGCCGCGGCCGTCGGCGAGGGCTCGGCGGCGGTGCGGATGGTGTTCGAGCAGCGGCAGGCCGATCGGGCGGAGCTGTGAGGCCGAGTCGAGCCTCGACTCACCCGGCACCGGCGGCCCGGAAGCAGCCCTTCACGTGGTCGTTGACCGCCCCGACGTTCTGCATGAACGCATAGACGCTGGTCGGCCCGACGAACCGGTAGCCCTGCCCCTTCAGCACCAGCGCGAACGCTTCGGAGTCCGGCGTCGACGTCGGCACATCGGCCAGCATCCGCGGCGCACGGCGGCGCTGCCTGGCGTAGGTCTGCACCAACTCGCCCAGCGTCGGTGAGGCCGAGACCATCGCGCGGGCGTTGTCGAGCGTGGCCTGGATCTTGGCCCGGCTGCGGATGATCGAGGCGTCGCCGACCAGCCGGTCCACGTCGCGGCCGGTCATCTTCGCGACGGCGGCGGCGTCGAAGTCCCGGAACGCGCGCCGCAGGCCCTCGCGCTTGCCGAACACCACCTTCCAGCTCATGCCCACTTCGAACACGCCGAGCGTCAGCGCCTCGAACAGCGCGGTCGGAGCCACGGTCGGCGTGCCCCAGACCGCGTCGTGGTAGGCGCTCATCGCGGTATCTCCGTTGCCGTCACCGTCACCGCCGCCGGCCCAGGCGCATCGCGTCACGCCGTCGGGGCCGGTGATCACGTCCTCGCTCATGGCACAAGCTTCACATTCCGGCACGCGACTTCGCGTCACCTGTATAGGTGAGGGCGCCGGGTTCCCGATGCAGCACGTTCGCCAGCTGCACCCGCGACTGCACGCCGAGCTTGGCGAACGCCGAGCGCAGGTGCGTCCCGACGGTGTTCACCGACACCCCGAGCTCGGTGGCCGCGGAGCGGTTGGAGTGCCCGGCGGCGACCAGCAGGGCCACGCGGCGCTCGGCCTCGGTCAGGGCGTCCGTGCCGGTGTCGGGGCGGGGGGTGGCGGTGGACCACTTGGCGCGCCGGACCCCGGCCTCGCGCATCACCTTGTGGACGTTGTCCCGGTACACGCGGGCGTCGGCAGAGTGGTAGTGATCCCAGGCGCTGTCGAGCAGCGCCAGGCCGGCGCCGCGGTCGCCGTCGGCGAGGAGCGCGCGGCCCAGGCAGTCCGCGCCGAAGCCGCGCAGCAGCGGGCGCGGGCTGCGCGCGAGGATGTCAGCGGACTGACGCAGCAGTTCCCGGTCGCCCTTGCTGCGGGCGCGGACGTTCAGCGCCAGGCCCTCGAAGCTCGCCACGCCGGGCGTGCGCTCGGCGGCCAGTTCGGCCACGTCCACCACCGTCTGCGCGAAGGCCTGGTCGTCGGCGGCCGTGCCGACCTCGTAGAACAGCCCCATCCAGCACGGCCACAACGGCCAGTACCCGCACGAGCGCGTCGCCCCCTGCGCCACCGGCGCCAGCGCGGCGGTGGCGCCCGACAGATCGCCGCGCGCCACCGCGAGCCAGCCGCGCATCACGGTCAGGCCCGGCCGGCGCAGCGCCGCGTCGGCGCCGGGCAGGTCGGCGGCGAAGTCCAGGAGGGCGGCGGCGGTGACGGCGTCGCCGCGCAGCAGCGCCACGGAGATCTGCACGATCGCCGCGTCCAGGGCGTAGACGCCGTTGCCGAGCTGCTGCCCGATCTCCAGCAGCGCCCGCGCCCCGGCCTCGGCCTCGTCGCCCCGGCCGAGGTTGAAGTCCTGCCAGATCTGCGCGCACTGCAACGCCGGCAGGATCGCGCCGTCCGTGTCGCCGTGCGCGGCCCGGACCTCGTCGAGCAGCGTCTGGGCGTGGTCGTAGCGGTCCAGGAACTGCAGCGAGGTGATCTCCTCGGCCAGGTGGTGGCCGGCGGAGGTGGTCCGCACCTCGCGGAACGCGCGCAGCGCCGCGTGGTGCCGGCCCTCGTTGCGCGCCGCCTGGCCGACGGCGTGCAGCGCGAGCGCCACGGCCTCGGCGTCGCCGCTGGCGCGCGCCAGGTCCAGCGCCGCCGACGCCTCGCGGGCCGCGTCTTCGCCGGTCGCCAGCCGGGTGTGGGCCAGGGCCCGCACCGCCGACAGCCGCGCCGCCACCTCGCGGCCCGGATCAGCGCCGTCCAGCACCCGGCCGGTGCGGGCCAGCAGCTCCTCGAGGCGGCCGGCGACCCACAGCGCCGACGACGCCTGGGCCTCGACCGCGCCGGCCAGGTCCGGGTCGTCGACCCGGGCCAGGATCGCGTCGGCCACGGCGATCGCCTCGTCGGCGCGCTCGGTGCGGCGCAGCACCGCCAGGCACCGGCGGCCGACGCCGAGCCACTCGGGGAGGTCGGGGGTGACGGCGGCGAAGGCCTCGGCGGCCAGGTCGGCGGCGTCGTCCGGGGAGGCGGCGGTCAGCTGCTCGGCGGCGGTGAGCAGCACCTCGGCGCCGGCGATGTCGCCGATGGTGACGGCCGCGCGGACGTGGACCGCCGCCGCGAACGGGTCTCCGGCCGCGTGCAGGTAGTGCCTGGACAGGCGGAGATGCCAGGCGCGGACTGTGTCTTCCGGCAGGGCCGCGCAGACCGCTTCGCTGACCAGGTGGTGGGTCGGGGCCAGCGCGGAGCCGGCCGCATCCGCCGATTCCGCCGCCTGGACGAGCCCGGAGTCCCGTGCCTCGGCCAGGACCGTCTCCCAGCCGGTATCAGGGAGCTGCGGCATAAGCGCGGTCACGACGCGCAGCGGCAGCGGCCGACCCGCGACCGCGATCAGCGCCGCCAGATCCCGCGTCGCGTCCGACAGCTCCGCGAGCCGCTGCGCGATGACCGCCGTGAACTCCAGCGGCACACTTCGGGCCGACCCCTCCGCCGAGCCTGCCGACCCCGCAATCCCTGCTGCTCCCGCCGACCCTGCCGACCCCGCCGACGCCGTCGCGCCCGCAGTCCCGGCGCGGATCACGCTGTGCAGAATCTGCACCGCCAGCAGCGGATTCCCACCGGCCGCCCCGACCAGGTCCCGCAGCTGCTCGTCCGGCGCGTGCCCGAGCCGGTCCATCGCGATCGCCGTCACGTCGGCGGCGGCCAGCGGCCCGAGCGGGACCAGCTCGACCCGGCACCGCTGCGCCCCGAGCAACGCCAGCGCGGCCTGCTCCTCGCGCGCGGCGAACATCCACACCACCGGCAGCCCGATCAAGCGTCCCATCAGGGTCCTGATCACGAACAGGCTGACCCGGTCCGCCTGCTGGAGGTCGTCCACCGCCACCACCAGCGGCGCGTCACCCGCGGCAGCCTCCAGCACGGCCGCGATCCGCTCGCCGAGCAGCAGCGGCTCGTCGCGGGCCCGCAGGATCCGCTCGTACTCGTCCCCGCCGACCAGCGGTTCCGGACCGGCCCGCAGCGCGGCGATCACCGGCGCGCCGGGGCTGACCCGCGCGACCGGGTCGCACACGGCGTGCACCACCCGCGCCCCCATCGCGGCGGCCTCCCAGCAGGCCTGGTTCACCAGCGCCGACTTCCCGATCCCGCCGGGCCCGGACACCACCACCACGGCCGACGCGCCGCTGCGGAACGCCCCGCGCACCGTCGACAGGACCCGGGTCATGGGCTTGCTACGGCCGCGAAGCGGCGCCGCCATCATGCCGTCACCATATGCCGCGCGGAGCTCGCGGGCAGGGCAGCGGCGCGGGGATGTACGCCGATCCGGCCGGGATCGCGCCGCCGGAAATAATCTTCAGATCGATGCAACCGGCCGGGGCTCGAATGCGTGCAGTTCCCGAGCGAACTCTGGGGAGGGGACAAGACTTGGCGACGACGAGCTTCGACGACGTCTACGCCGCCACCGCGCCGCGTCTGATCGGCCAGCTGTACCTGGTGATCGGCGATCTCGCCGAGGCCCAGGACTGCGTGCAGGAGGCGTACGCGCGAGCGTGGACGAGGTGGGACAAGCTCACCCGGGACGGCGGGGACCCGGTCGGCTGGGTGCGCTCCACGGCGTACCGGCTGGCGGTCTCCCGGTGGCGGCACCACACGGCCGGGCTGCGGGCGTTCATGCGGCACGGCGCGCCGGGGGTCATGGCGCCGCCGTCGGCGGACACCATCGCCGTCCGCAACGCCCTGGCCGAACTGCCGTTGGGACTGCGGGCCGCGCTGGTCATGTACTACCTCGGCGGCATGCCGGTCGCCGAGGTCGCCACGGCGCTCAACGTGCCGCAGGGCACTGTCAAGGCACGGCTGTCGCGGGGCCGCACGGCGATGGCCGCGCTGCTGACCGACACCAGCGAGTTCGGCGACGGCGCCGTGGAGGTGGCCCATGTCTGAGGAGCGGATGAACGGAGGCGGGATCGCCGCCGCCGTCGACATGACCGACTGGACGCAGTACGCGGGCCAGGCCGCTTCGGTGAAGCGGCGCGGGGAGCGGCGTCGGCGCAGGCTCCAGGCCGGCACCGCGCTGGGGACGACGTTCGCCGTCGTCGGCGTCGCGGTCGCCGCGAGCGCGCTGGACCGGGGGTCGGTGACGCGGCAGGGGGCGGCATCGACGCAGTCGTCGTCCGCTCCGGCGGTGTTCACCGGGGCTCCCGGCGGCACCGCCACCACGACGCCCGGCACATCGTCGTCGCAGGCTTCGCCGACATCCGCGGGCTACCCCTCGTTTCCGGCGCAGCTGCCGACCAAGCCGATCTTCATCGCGGATTCCGGCAAGGTCCTGCAGTCCGGCGTCATCGCCGCCGGCGCGGTCTCCGGCCACCAGTGGCAGCTCTCCTACCGCGTCATCCCCTCCGGATCGGCGGCGAACAGCCAGCCGGAGGTGACCCAGGTGGACCTCAGCATCGACGGCAAGGCGACCGGCGGCGCCGGCGGCGCGGAGGGCGCCGCGATCCAGGCCAGTGGCTACCAGGCGTACCAGCCCGCCCTGGCCGGCCAGGGCGCCGCGGGCACCTTCCCGATGGTCGTCGCGACCGGCACCCCGACGCCGGGCGTGACCTCGGTCGACCTCAGGTGGAAGAACGGCACCGTGGTCCAGGTGCCGATCCGGACCGCCCTGGGGACCCGGATCGCCGCGTTCGCCTGGAACCAGGACAACCCGCCGGACATGCTGGAGCAGGTCGGCCCCAACGGCGTCTCGAAGATCACGATCACCCACAACGGGACCGCCTCGTGGACGGCCCCGGACCCCCAGCAGCCGCCGACGCCGATCGTCCCGAAGTCGGCGCCGAACGTCACCACGCCGAGCGGCACACCGAACCTGTCGCAGACCCCGCAGGTGACCCCGCACGACTCCGGCCTGCTCGGCGCTGGCACGGTCGCCGGCCACCAGTGGCAGGTCGCCTACGAGATCATCCCCAGCGGCTCGGCGGCGAACGCCTCCGACGAGGCGTTCTGCACCGACACGACGGTCGACGGCAAGACCCTGCAGGGCGGCTGCACCAGCAGCAAGCCGTTCGGCGGCATCGGCGGCGGCATGTCGTTCTTCGACTCGGGCGGGACAAACGATTTTCCCCTCGTCAGCGAAGTCGGCACCGGCTACCCGGGAACGACGTCGATGGGCCTGGAGTTCGCCGACGGCACACAGACCGTGACGGCCGTGCACAGCGTGGAGGGCGCACCGATGGCGGCGCTGGCCTTCGACCCGAACAACGGGCCGACGTACCTGCTGGAGTTCGGTTCCTACGGCGAGTACCGGATCCCGTTGCACCACAACGTGCAGTACAACTGGACGTTCAACTGGTAGCGGGCCCCCACCGCGGCATCGAGGCGCCTCAGACCTCGATGCCGCGGTACACGTGCTCGACGATCCGCCGGCCGGTCGTCTCCGGATCCAGGCCGTCGGTGGTCCCGGAGGCCATGCGGGCCAGGATCGGCGCGACCAGCAGTTCACTGACGAACTCGACGTCGACGTCGGCGCGGATCTCCCCGGCGTCGATCCCGCGCCGCAGGATGCCGTGGACGGCTGCGCGGCGGTCGGCGACGATCTCGCTGAAGTAGCGGCGGTGCAGTTCGGGGAAGGCCTGCGCCTCGGCTTGCAGGGCACGCAGAACGCCGGTGGCGCGGCGGTCGAGGGTGCGCTCGACGAGCGTTCCGAGGTAGACGGCCAGGTCCTCGCGCGCAGTGCGGCCGTCGAACTCCGGCAGCGGCTTGTTGATGGCGCTCAGGACGTCCAGGTAGAGCTCGTCCTTGGTCTTCCAGCGCCGGTAGAGCGTGTTGCGGGAGACGCCGACGTGCTCGGCGATGGTCACCAGCGACAGGCCGGACAGGGTCGCACCCGCACCGACCAGGTCGAGGACCGCCTCGATGGCCGCGGTGTCGGTCTGCGGGTCCCGGCGGCGGCCGGAGGTGCGCTCGGTGGTTCGCGCCGGGGTTCGTGCCGCGGTTCGCGCCGTCGTTCGTTCAGCGGGGGTCGCGTCCATGGCCCCAGCCTATTACAGAGCAGCACTGTTGCGTTCCGGAATCGAGGCCGCCTACATTAAGGAGCAGACCTGTTCTGTTTCGAATGGAGAACCACCATGCCCACGGTCACCACCAGCGGTTTCACGCAGTACTACGAGGTCCACGGCGATCCGGCCCATCCGCCGGTGCTCCTGATCTCCGGGCTCGGCGGCGTCGGCGCCAGCTGGGGCCCGCAGGTCGAACGCTTCGCCGCGAACCACTTCGTGCTCCTGCCCGACCAGCGCGGCACCGGCCGCACCACCCACGCCGCCGACGGCTACACCACCGAGCAGCTGGCCGAGGACATGATCGCCGTCGTGGAGCACGCCGGCCTGCCCTCGGTGCACGTGGTCGGAGCGTCCACCGGCGGGGCCATCGCACAGCACATCGCGCTCGAACGCCCGGACCTCGTGCGCTCGCTCACGCTCTCGTCGTCGTTCGCGCGCTTCGACGCGTTCATGCACCGCGAGTTCGAGATCCGCCGGAAGATGGCCGTGGAGTGGGACCGGTTCGACCTGCTCTCGGCCTACTCGCTGTTCCTGTTCTCGCCGAGGTTCACCGACGAGCACCCCGAGCGCGTGAGCGCGTGGATCGAGAACGCCGGGCGAGTCCGCGAGGACGAGGCCGCGGATCGGAAGATCGACCTCCACCGTATCGACATGATCGCCGCCCACGACACGTCGGCGCGCCTCGGCGAGATCAGCCGGCCGACCCTCGTCCTGTGCGGCGACGACAACCACTGCACGCCGATGCCGGTGTCGGAGGAACTGGCCGAGGGCATAGCCGGAGCCGAGCTCGTCGTCTTCGAGGACGCCGGCGAACTGATCGAGATCGAGCAGCCGGACCGCTACTTCGAGGTGGTCGGCTCCTTCATCGCCCGCCACCTCTGATCCGGCACTGAATCAGTCTGCTCATCCGCAGCCGGTTCACCAGTCGTGCATGGACCCGTCGAGCTTGAGCCGGTTCACCGGGAGGTAGGCGCGCTCGTACGGATGCGCCGCGCCGGCCTCGTCGTCGTACTCGACGCCGAGCCCCGGTGCCTCGCCGGGATCGAGCAGTCCGTCGCCGAAGCGGTACGTCGGCCGGAACACCTCGTCGGTGGCCGCCGAGTGCTTCATGTACTCCTGGATGCCGAAGTTGGGGATCGCGACGCCGAGGTGCAGCGCGGCGGCCAGGCCGACCGGGGAGATGTCGGTGGGGCCGTGGACCCCGGACTTGATCTGGTAGACGGCCGCGTAGTCGAAGATGCGTCGCAGGGCCGTGATGCCTCCGGCGTGCGTGACCGGGGAGCGCACGTAGTCGATGAGCTGTTCCGTTCCTCGAACAGCTCGCGGTAGTCCCAGATCGTGTTGAACACCTCGCCGATCGCCAGCGGCGTCGTGGTGTGCTCGCGGACCCTGCGCAGCATCCCGGTGTTCTCCGCCGGGGTCACGTCTTCGAGCCAGAACAAATCGTACGGCTCCAGCTCCTTGCCCAGCCGCGCGGCCTGGATCGGGGTGAGCCGGTGGTGCGCGTCGTGCAGCAGCGGCAGCTCCGGCCCGAACTCGGACCGGACCGCCTCGAACACCCGCGGCATGTGCCGCAGGTAGGCGCGCGTGTCCCACTCCTCCTCCACCGGCACCGCCGAGCGCCGCGCCGGCTCGTGGTCGTACCGGGTCGTGGCACCGCCGCCCTCGCCGACGTGCGAGTTCGAGCTCGAAGCCACGCCGTAGACCGAGGAGAGCCCGGGGATCCCGGTCTGGATGCGGATCGCGCGATATCCCTGGTCGAGGTGCGCGCGCACCGAGTCGAACAGCTCCTCGGTGTCAGCGCCGCTGGCGTGTCCGTAGGCCAGGCATCCGCGCCGGCTGCGGCCGCCGAGCAGCTGGTACAGCGGCATGCCCGCCATCTTGGCCTTGATGTCCCACAACGCCGTGTCCACCGCGGCGATCGCCGCCATCGTGATCGGGCCGCGCCGCCAGTAGGCACCCCGGTACAGGTACTGCCAGGTGTCCTCGATCGCGTGCGCGTCCCGGCTTATCAGCAGCGGTACGACGTGGTCGCTCAGGTAGGAGGCCACCGACAGCTCGCGGCCGTTCACGGTCGCGTCGCCCAGACCGGTCACGCCGTCGGCGGTGGTGAGGCGCAGCGTGACGAAGTTGCGTCCGGGAGAGCTGATCAGGACTTCGGCTGAGGTGATGGCTGTCAACACCGCACTCCTTGCGTAACGACGTCATCTGATTACCGTGTGCTCCACAGAGAACGTGGCGTGGGATGCACGGTGTGAAGACCCTAATCCGAAAGGTCACGCGAATGACTGACACCGACCACCGGTCCGAGCTGCCCGACCTGTCCGAGCTGCCCGACCTGCCGGACTTCCCGTTCCGCAGCCATTCGCTGACCCCGCCAGCCGAGTACGCCGAGCGCCGAGCCACGTGCCCGATGGGGCAGGTGCGGCTGCCCAGCGGCGACCCGGCGATCCTGTTGCTGACCTACCGGGACGTGGCCGCGGCGATGGCCGATCCGCGGCTGTCGCACGACCTGACCGGACCGGACGCGGCGCGGATGACGAAGGAGCCGAGCTTCCTTCAGGACCCTGACGTCGTGCTCAACAAGGACGGCGAGGACCACCTGCGGATGCGCCGCATCGTCGCCGCCGCCTTCACCCCGCGCCGGGTCGAGCGCTGGCGGCCGGTGATCCAGCAGATCGCGGACGAGCTGGTCGACGACCTGGAGCAGGCCGGTCCGCCGACCGACCTGGTCGCAGGGTACTGTTTCGCGCTGCCGGTGCGGATCATCTGCCGGCTGCTCGGCGTTCCCGAGCAGGACGCACTGCGCTTCCGGGTCTGGTCGAACGCGTTCTCCGCCGGCGCGCAGATGACCCCCGAGCAGACCGCGGCGGAGATCGGCGCGTTCCTCGGATACATGGCCGAGCTGATCGCCGCCAAGCGCGCCGAGCCCGGCGAGGACCTGATCGACGACCTGATCGCGGCCCGCGACGGCGCCGACAAGCTGACCGAGCACGAGCTGGTGGCCCTGGCCACGGGCCTGATCGCGGCCGGCAACGAGACCACCGCGACGGCGCTGAGCCGGGCGGTCGTCGAGCTGCTGGAGGACGACCGGCGGCTGTGGAAGCAGCTGCTCGACGATCCCGCGCTGGTGCCGGCCGCGGTCGACGAGCTGCTGCGCTTCACCGGGCTGAGCAACAGCACCCTGCTGCGCGTCGCCGTGGCGGACGTCGAGCTGCCGTCGGGGCCGGTCAGGACCGGACAGGTGATCGGGATCGCCAGCAACGGCGCGACGCGCGACCCCGAGGCGTATCCGGATCCTGACACCATCCGTTTCGACCGGGACGCGCCGCCGACGCTGATGTTCGGCGGCGGGCCGCACTACTGCCTGGGCGCGCATCTGGCGAAGGCGGAGTTGGCGATCGGGCTCGGGACGCTGCTCCAGCGGCTGCCGGGCCTGCGGATGACGGTGACGCGCGACGAGCTGACGTTCAGCGGCGGCGAGATCGTCGACTCGATGATCAGTCTGCCGGTCGCCTGGTGACGTCGGCTCGGTAGCCGTTGCGGTGGGCCCAGGCCGTGGCCTCCGCGCGGGTGGTGACTTTCAGCTTGGCGAACAGGTGGGTGACGTGGGTCTTCACCGTCGCCTCGCCGACCAGGAGGCGGCGGCCGATCGCGGCGTTGGGCAGGCCTTGGGCCAGAAGGCGGAGGACGTCGGTTTCGCGGGGCGTCAGCGGCTCCCGGCTCGGGGCGGCGCTGGAGTCGGGCTCGGGTGACTGTGACTGTGGCTGTGGCTGTGGCTGTGGCAGCGCGGGTGACGCGATGCTCGTCCTGCGGCTCGCGGCGGCCAGAAGGCGTTCGCGGGCCACGGGATCCAGCGTCGCCTGGCCGTTCACGGCGGCGTCGATGGCGCGCGCGATCGCGGTCTTGTTCGCGTCCTTGGTCAGGTAGGCACGAGCGCCTGCTTGGAGTGCGTCGACGATGAGCTGGTCCTCGGCCATGGTGGTCAGGACGATGACGGCGATCTCCGGATGGTTCGCGACGATATGACGAGTCGCCTCGACGCCGTCGACGACGGGCATGCTCAGGTCCATCAGGACGGCGTCGGGCCGCAGTTCCTCGACCCGGGCGATGGCCTGCGCGCCGTTCTCCGCGCCGCCGACGACGTCGATGTCCGGCAGCATGTCGAGCAGCATCATGAGGCCTTCGCGGATGACGGCCTGGTCGTCGGCGACCACGATGCGGTGGCTCATCGAGGCGTTCCCTTCTTCTTGCTGTCAGGCGGCGACGTGCGCGTGAACGTGCCAGCCGGCGGCACTCGGCCCGGCTCTCAGCTCGCCGCCGACCAGTAGGAGTCGTTCCCGCATGCCGGCCAAGCCGTAGCCGCCGTTCAGCCCCGGCACGGCCTCGGGCTCAGGCCCAGGTTCGAGCTCAGTCTCGGGCTCGGGCTGAGGCTCGGGGTCATGCTCGGCAACTGTTCCGGCGCCGCGAGACAGCACACTGAGATCCACCGAGTCCGGCTCGTACCTCAACCGCGCGGTCACCGGCCGACGCGGGGCGTGCTTCGCCGCGTTGGCCAGCGCCTCCTGCGTGACGCGGAGCAGCGCCAGCGTGACGTCCGGGGCCAGCGGACGCGGCGTGCCCTCGACGTCGAGGCTCGCCGACGCGCCCGAGCGCGTGCGGTGCTCGGACACCATCGCGGTCAGCGCCTCCGGCAACGGCGGGGTGTCAGAGCGCAGGGTGGCGATCGCGCGGCGGGTCTCGACGAGCCCGTCGACGGCGATGCGCCGGGCGTCGGCCACGAGCTTGATCGCCTCGGCGGTGCGCGGCGGGTCGGCGGTGAGCAGCGAGTCGGTGAGGTCCAGCTGCACGGCCAGGGCGCCGAGCGAGTGCGCGAGGACGTCGTGGATCTCCCGGGCGATGCGCGTGCGCTCGGCCAGGGCTGCGGCGCGTCGCTCCTCCCGGTGCTGGACGTGCAGGCCGCGGCGCACCGTGCCGGCCAGGTATCCGGCCAGCAGCAGGCTCGACCAGCCGACCACGGCCCAGATCTGGATCGAGCGCGCACTCAGAGCGGCGCCGACGCCGACCGCGAGGATGCCCGCAGTCAGCACGGCGATGCCCGACCGCGTCGGCAAGGCCGCCCCGACCGACATGACCGCCATGCCGACGACGATGGCTGCGATCCCGGCCTCCGGTCGCAGCATGACCAGCAGGTTCCCGGCAACCACCGGCACCAAGAGCAGTGGGACGGCGCGCGCCTCCGGGACGGACTCCGGCTGACCGGCGCGAGCGCCGAGCACGCACCACGACGCCCACGCGCCGCACACCAGCGCCGCGAGGACCCAGACGGTCGCGTCCCAGTGCAGTCCGTGGACCAAGGGCAGCACGGCGACGACCACCGCGAGGCCGATGACGCGCGGCAGGACCGGCAGCCACGCGTCTGTCCGTACGCCTCCGAGCATGCTTCCAGCCTGGCATCCCGGAAGCGGGTCACGCCGCGCGCGCCGGGTGGATCCCGGGTGGAGATCTGTCGGCT